>OMTC01000405.1 GCA_900313845.1 uncultured Prevotellaceae bacterium | reverse complement strand
GCCGATGGTTCTCGTTCGGTACTTATCAAGAACGAGAACGACTTGGCTGAAATCATGGATGTGGTGTTTGAGTAAAAAGGAGGACCCCTCCAAAGCCCCCTCCCGTCCTCCCCGAAGCCCCCTCCCGTCCTCCCCGAGGGGAGGAGAAAAAAAGTTACTCCGCCATTGGAATAATCCTTAATGGAAAATCCAATGGCGGAGTAACTTTTATTCTCCTCCCCTCGGGGAGGACGGGAGGGGGCTTTGGAGGGGTCCTTCTTTTTACTCAAACACCACATCCATGATTTCAGCCAAGTCGTTCTCGTTCTTGATAAGTACCGAACGAGAACCATCGGCTTGTTCCATGCCAACGATGGAGAGCAATTCGAGTTGACGAAGAATCACTTTTGTGCGCTCTTCATCGAGCTTGAGTTTGCTTTGCAGAAGGATGGCATCTGCATCCTGGTAATGAACCACCATCTTGGCACTGTCAGCCAAGCGAGGGTCGAGTTGCTGCAATTCAGGAGCATTCTTCACCTTGTCGCGCAACTGCTCCTTCATGATGTCGGTGATGGATGACTGGTTGGCGTATGACAGTTCTGGTATGTCATCATCGTCTGTTATTTTACCCTTCTTCTGAGTCTTTCCATCCTTTTTCGTGCCACCCAACGAAGGAATTTCGTCGGAGCTGTCTTCATCTTTCTTTTTCTTGAAGAAGAGAACCACCAGCAACCAAACAATCAGAATGCCTATGCCGGCATAAATCAGATAGGATGCCATAGGGAACTGGTCTTTATACTGATTTCCCAACATGATGCAACCCACACCCACAATCATCAGCAACAAGTTCGTTGTGCTGTTGCTTTTGTTGTTCTTTCCCTTCTTCGTATTCGAACTACCACCAATCTTCTTGTTGTAGCTCACGCCCGTGCCAGGAATGCCTGCATTGACTTTGGCTCCATTGGGACCGATGTTGATTTTTGCACCTTGCGGACCTATCGAAATGCTTGGCCCACTCTTCGTGATATTGAGGTAAACACCTGGAAATATCTTGATTCTCTTATTGACTCTTACACCCACGATGAAAAACAGTTAAAAGTGAAAAATGAAAAGTGAAAAATTATTTCTCTTGCAAATGTAATGGTTTTCTTTGAAATTAATGAAAAATTAATCATTAAAAATTGAAAGAGCCCAGGTGTACCCCCCATTTTTACTTTTTCATTTGTAATTTTCAAACTGTGCTTACTTCACTTTCTCGAACACAGGAATGTGTTCCAACGTGGCTGGCAACTGGATGGTTTGTCCACCATCATAGTGCTTGCCCGTGAAATAGTCTTTCCAGCCCTGTGGATGCTTTGGCAAATAGACTGAGACATCACCATCTGAGAGGGACTGATACACAGGACAAACAAGCAAATCATGACCGAACATGTATTCCGTTTCCTGAGCCAATGCTTTCTCGTCGTTAGGGAAATCGAACAAGAGTGGACGCATCAAAGTACCACCCTCCTTTGCCACGAGTTCTGCCTCCTTTTTAATATAAGGAAGGAGTTTGTGGCGCAGACGAATCTGTTCCACGAAAAGTCTATATGTCTCAGGCTGGTAGTTCCAAGGCTCGGTGTTACTCATATAACCATGTACACGCATCAATGGCAAGAACACCGAAGTCTGAATCCATCGAATCAAGCGCTCCTGATAATCCTTATCACTGTATTGATTGCCTGGACGGAAGAAACCGCCTGCATCGTATGTCCACCAAGGAATACCTGTTGACATGAGTCCGAGTCCACCTACAATCTGACGACGCAACGTTTCCCAGTCGTTACCCACATCACCCGACCACAAGGCTGCTCCATAGCGCTGAATGCCAGGGAAACCCGAACGGGTGAGGATGAAGTTATGGCTTCCTTCATACACCGTCTTACAAACCATCAAAGGATAAACATTGCGGACCATTTCGCCTGGCAATGTACCATTCCACACTTTCCTTCCTTCCAAGTCATCGTTTTCAGGTTCCGTAGCATCTTGCCACCAGCAATCGATGCCTGTTGGAATCAGTTTTTCCTTGAAGTTCTTCCAGTAGAAAGCAGCAGCATCGGGATTAAAGAAATCAATCCAGTCCGTATTAGGAATGTAGTAGCCTTTGCTTGCCGTTTCTTTTCCTAACTTGGAATTGCGGTCAATCTTCGACCACACACTCAGCATCGTGGTCCTCATCGAACTGCATGGCGTTCCATCCATACTTGCCCCACCATTGCCAGTCCTGCACAATCACATCGAGCGGAATATTCTCCTTTTGGAAACGTCGAGCCGTAGTGATGATTTCATCCTGACTATGGAAACGCTCACGACAATGGATGTAACCCAATGCCCACTCTGGCATAGGAGAAGCAGCACCCGTGAGGCGACGATAAGTAGCAATGATTTCATCGGCAGTTCCTGTGAAGATGGTGAAGTCAACACATTCAGCTACAGGCGAACGGAACGTGGTGATGTCGTCAATCTTGTCCCAATAAACAGATGGCTTGTCACCCTGATTACCCTGCACAACGATGGTGTGGCGACCCTTCGTGAGATATACCTTCGTGGATGTCGTTGGTGGCAACCACACATTGCTCATATCAATGACCACCTCGTCATCAATCGACATCCAATGTTTACGAGCCATCTTCTGACCCACATCGAGGAGGATGGTGTAATCGCCTGCCTTCTCAACGTTGATGGTAGCAGAATAGGAATGCTGGCGACGCACTTCCCTACGGTTTCCCGTAGTGGTTGTTACATCCACCACTTCGCCTTTCGAATCTTCACTCTGCTTCACAGCTTCCAACTGAACATGATTAGCGCAAGGATTGAATTCTGTCATTCCATAGTTGTTCCAAAGAATGGCATAGCCCTTGCTCGACATCATCATCGGAATGGAGATTTGCGTGTTCACCTGAGTGAGTCGGCGAGTCAATCCATACACATTCGAAACACCGTCCTGGAACTGTCCTAAGCCATACTGATATTCAGTACCTTTCAATGGTGACTTGAAACTCAATTCAGCAATGTTGGTGGATTCACCTTGCACAGACGAAGGTTTGAGCGACATGTCAACACTCTTGAAAATGACTTTTCCTTTCGAGTTTCGTATGGTCACATAACCTTTCTTATCGACAAAAGCTTTTATGCCTTTACTTGACTTATAGCTATAACCTTTGGCATAAGCTGGAGTCAAAAACTCTGGTATAAAACTCTTAGAATCATTGACATATACCCACTCTGGCAACTTCGATACTTGTGGTTTTCCATACTTAATACGCACTGCATTCTCTGCCAAAGGTATTATCTCTGCCTGCTGTGCACTCATGGAAGCACAACCCAATAAGCATAAACCTATTAATAATAATTTTTTCTTTATCATAGATGATATTATTTGTTATGAAGGATTTAAATGATTTTCAATTTGCAAAAGTAAGGATTTTCTTTCAAATAAACATTGGATTAAGCAATTATTGAATAGGACAAAACTGTCAAAGATGGTATTTTAATCAGGGATTTAAAGGATTATAAGGATATTTTCAAATTACATGATTCAATCCATTATGTATTGTATATAAGAATAATCCTTTTAAATCCTTTAAATCCCTGATTTAAAAAACCTCCCTGACCATTGTTGAAAACTCTGATGAAAACTGTTGAAAACTTTTTGAAAAAAAATAATAAGTTTTCTTGCTTGTTTCGGATGCCTTGCGGATAAAAAGTTTTAGGAAAACACCAAATAAAGTTATTCTTTTTTATAAAATTCTTTTCAGCCATTTATCAACACCATTTTGGCCTTTCCAAGCCAATTATTAATCAACAATGGTAGTTTTCAACACATTGTTAATAAAGTTAGCAACTCTCTTAATTTTCAATCGTTTAAGCCTTTCTAAATAGTTGATAAATTGTTCATAAATATCATTCTCAAAACAATAAGTTAAAAAGCAAATTATTTAACATAAAGTTTTCAACGTTTTCCACACCCTATCATCACAAACATAAGATTTAAAAATTAAAAATCAAATATAATATTATTATTAGAAGTTTTGTTTCTCCCTGTTGATACTTATCTTTCAAAATAGAAAAAGGTAGAGAATGATATTAAAAATGTCGCAAAATTTAAGGGAAAAGCACAT
>OMTC01000404.1 GCA_900313845.1 uncultured Prevotellaceae bacterium | reverse complement strand
CACGACGACAATAAATCAACTGATTACGGAAATTTGTGGTAATCACGACAGGTAAAGGAGAGCATGAAAGTGTTCTCTCTCCTCTTAGATAGCGTTCAAAAAGGCGACTTCCAATCCTCGATGGAAGTCGCTTTTATTTTGCTAAAAATATTCGATGAAATCGGGGTTTTTCGTGTGATTTGTGGCTCTCTAAAACAACTACGTGGTTTAATTAGTAGCCAGGATTTTGTTTCCAAGTAGGGTGAAGGTCTAACATCGTGCTTGGGATAGGGAAGACGGTGGTGTAGCCCGATGCTTCGTTAGGGAGTTGAGGACGGTCGGTGTAAGGACGGGTGTAGAGATGGTAGCGGACGAGGTCGTTGCGTCGCCATCCTTCCCAAGCAAGTTCCAGTGCTCGCTCCGTGAGGATATTGTCGAGAGTGGCTTCGATAGCTGGCAAAGAGGAACGCTCTCTCACCCGATTGAGTTCTTCGTTTCCATTTTCTCCGTTACGCACCTTGGCTTCAGCCTGCATGAGCAGAAGGTCGGCAAGGCGGAAAAGCACGATGTCGTTGTGGCAAGCACGCCCATCTGCATTGGCATTAGGGTCATGCTCGTATTTTCCAAATCGTGCGCCAGCCAATTCCACGTATGGACTACCTGTGAGATTGAGTTTCACTTCCCAAGGATAATAAACCAATGGAGTGACACCGTCATCCATCATGACGTAAGAGCCATTAGCTCCATAGATGGTATCAGCATAGAAGGTAGATAGGAATCTATCGTCTTCCTCAGGAGTGCCATATTTGAAAGTGCGAAGGGTTTCGATGGTGGCACAAGGTCCGTTTTCCGAACCCCCTCCGAGTGCGGATCCGTGGCAACAGTTGCGCGAACGGAAGAAGTAGATGTTCCAGTTGCTGTAGAGGTTCGGATCCATTGGAATCGTGAAGATGTTTTCCGTGGAAGTCTCGTTTGTTGTGCAAAAATTGGTGGTAAAAAACGTTTCCAATTCATAGCCGAAATCATTTTCGATTTTATTGCAGAAATATTGACAGGCTTCCCATGCGTTCATCTTTTGATCTCTCAAGTTGAAGGTGATTTTTTTACCATCGGGATAGACTCCGTCTGTCCAGTCGTCGTCGAGATAGATTTCGGCATTGAGAAAGAGCTTTGCCAAAAGGAAGGATGTCACAGGTGATGTGATGCGTCCATAGTACTCGCCAAACGTATTGCTTTTGGCATCTATCAATCGTTCGTCGGCGTACAACAGTTCTTTAACGATGAAATCGAACACTTCACTTCGTTTTGCCAAGGTCATGTCGGAACTACTCATTTTCGAACTCTTGACAATTGGAACTCTGCCGAAGAGGTCCATCAAATAGAAGTAGAACATAGCGCGGACAGCACGAATCTCGGCTATATAATCATCGATAGTAAAAGGAGAAACTTCAGGGTGCTTTTCTCTGAAGTTTTCCACCTGTTCCAAGTACTTATTGCTCAGCATCACCACTTTGAAGAGGTAGTTCCACGTGTCTTCCAAGGCTGCTGTACTTGGTCCCCAGGAATGAAGGAAGAGGTGCTCCCAAAAGCCACCGTCGTACCAGTCACCACCACGAATAGGAGTGATGGCCTCGTCGGTTGTCATGGTGTTGAGGTCATACACGCCACGTCCCGTGCCTTGCAGTCCTTGGCTGTTTGTGTTTCCTCCTATGTAATTATATAAGGAGAGTACGGCATTGTTTTTCAATGCGCTCAAACTTCCATAAGCTTCTTCTTCGGTGAGTGCGCTCCGCTGTTTCTCCTCCAGAAAATCATTGCAGGCTGTCAGCGTGATAGCGGATAGAACAAGGATGATATATGTTATTCTTTTCATGATAATTGGGTGTTTAGAGTTTATGGTGTGTGGTTCTTAATCTGCGGTGAGGCTTTTAAAACGCAAGTCCTATACCCAAGGTGTAAGTGTGGTAGAGAGGTAAGGAACGTTTGTCGTCCACACCGAGGGTGTTGTTCACGTTCGAACTGTTAATCATAGGCGTCAATCCGCTGTAGGAGGTGAAAGTTGCCACGTTGTTCATGGTCAAAGAAAGACGTAGTGACTTCACGAAAGGATTTTGACGAATCGGTACCCTCCAGCCCACGGTGATGTAGTCTATGTTCACGTAGTTGCCACTTTCCAACCAGTAGTCGGTGGCATTCTGGTCCTTGATGTTTAAGTCGGCAGCCTCTTTCAGGAGGTTGTAGAGCGGGAACGACGACACATTCATGTATGTGAGTGAAGTGCCGT
>OMTC01000454.1 GCA_900313845.1 uncultured Prevotellaceae bacterium | reverse complement strand
AATAATCGTCACGAACTACTTCGCCCTGCTGTTGGGGGTTGGTTGGATCATTAGGATTGTCGTCATCGTCGCTACCGCAAGCGGTAAAAGTGAGTGTAGCTGCAAGAAGCATCATACACATGTACAAGAATTTTTTCATGCTGATTTTTGTTTTAGTTTGTAATTAATTTGATAAAATCTTTATTGAGTGATTTGATTCTCGTGGGCAAAGTTAACAATTATTTACGGTTTAATGATTTACCAGAGTACTATTTTTTCATTTCCAGCATATTTTTTTGTCGTTTTGTATCTATTTTGACACAAAATGCTATGAGTTTACATTTTTCTTGTTATCTTTGCAACGATATTAACTCAATCAAATCGCATTATGAAGAAAAACCTAACAATTGCTATTGCAATTATGACACTATGTGCTTGTACTTCACGTGAAAATCCGTTCCTCACGGAATGGAACACCCCTTATGGCATACCGCCATTTGATGAGATCCAAGTTGATGACTACATCCCTGCTATCAAGGAGGGCATTGCTCAACAACAGAAGGAAATTGATGCTATTACAGCCAACACTGAAGCACCTACATTCGACAACACGATTGCACCCTATGAAGAGAGTGGTGAAATACTGTCGAAGGTAGCAGGTGTACTGTACAACATTACCGAGACCGACCGTACGGCAGAACTGGACTCTGTGATGGAACTCGCCATACCGCTGATGACGGAACACAGTGACAACATCTCGTTTAACAAAGCGCTGTATGAAAGAGTGGCAACTATCTACAAGGGCGACCAGAGCAACCTGACTCGCGAGCAGCAGATGGTACTGAAGAAACACTTTGAGAGTTTCGAACGAAGCGGCATCGGACTGCCTGAGGAAGACCAGGCACGCCTGCGGGAAATCAATACCGAAATGGCGGCGAAGACGCAGAAGATCGGCAACAACATTCTGAGTGAGAGCAACGCATTTAAGGAGAAATTCGGCATCAGTGTATCAGACTATCCCAATGCGATGACCACTACAGAAGACCGTGACCTGAGACATCAGATGTTTGACGCCTACACAACGAGAGGGCACAACGGCAATAGTTCATCCTCGAACCGAAGATGGCTCACGACCCCGAAACTGTGGACACCTTCCTCGACGGCATCATGAAAGCCGCAGTGAAGAAGGCAAAGGAAGAAGTGTATGACATGCAGAAGGTAATGGACGAGGACATCAAGGCAGGCAAACTGCCCACTGGTAGCAAGATTGAACCTTGGGACTGGTGGTACTATGCAGAGAAGGTTCGCAAGCTGAAATACGACCTCGACGAGGAACAGACGAAGCCTTATTTCAAACTCGAGAACGTGGTCAATGGCATCTTCACTGCTGCCAAGACACTCTATGGCGTGAACATGGAGAAACTGGAAGGTGTTCCCGCGTATAATAAAGATAAGGTGACAACTTACAAGGTGACAGACGAGAAAGGCGACTTGCTCGGCATCTTCACCACCGACTACCTGCCTCGCGAAAGCAAGCGCGGGGGTGCATGGATGAACAACATCCGCGACCAAAAGGTGGATGCAAAGGGCAATATGATTCGACCCATCATCGTCAATGTCGGCAACTTGGAGGAATACCTCACTGTGGACGAAGTGCAAACCGTGTTCCACGAATTCGGACACGCCCTGCATGGACTACTCACACAGTGCCACTACCCCAGCGTCAGCGGTACGAGCGTCACTCGTGACTTCGTCGAGATGTTCTCACAGTTTAACGAGAACTGGGCATTCCAACCCGAACTCCTTGCACAATATGCAAAGAACGACAAGGGTGAAGTCATTCCACAGGAACTTGTAGATAAGATTATCAATTCACTGAAGTTCAACCAAGGCTTCATGACTACCGAACTATGCGCAGCTTCCATCCTCGATATGGCTTGGCACGAACTCGAGGGCGTTGAAGGACTCGACATCGATGCTTTTGAAAGAAAAGTGTGTGAAGACATGGGCCTGATTCCTGAAATAGTACCACGCTACCGTACCACATACTTCAACCATATCTTCTCAAGCGGATACAGCGCTGGATACTATGGCTACCTGTGGTCGGAAGTACTCGACAAAGATGCCTTCTCCATCTTCGAAGCATCGGGCAATGTTTGGAATCTTGACCTCGCCAAGAAGTTCAAGGAAACCTTCCTCGAGCGTGGTGGCAGCGAAGAACCAATGACTCTGTACAAGGAATTCGCAGGGCGCGAACCCGACAACCATGCATTCCTTGTGGGAAGAGGACTGGAATAATCCCGAATCGGGATA
>OMTC01000401.1 GCA_900313845.1 uncultured Prevotellaceae bacterium | reverse complement strand
CGGAACGGACGCTGACTGATGAGCGTGGAATCACGATGAAGCTTTCCCGCTATGCTGTGAATCTGTGTCGTTTCGAGGGATTCCTGAAGAGAGAGCGGTGGTAGGATACTGGGCAGACGCTTTGCCATCATCGACTTGCCACAACCTGGGCTACCAATAAGAATGATATTGTGCCCACCAGCAGCTGCCACCTCAAATGCCCTTTTCACATTTTCCTGTCCCTTCACTTCAGAAAAGTCGAAATCGAATTCTTGCTGCGAAGCATAGAATTCCTCCCGCGTGTTCACTTCCGTAGGTAAGAATAAGGAGTTTCCTTGTAAGAGAGCAATGACATCTTGTAAGTGCTTTACACCATACACCTTGAGGTTGTTGACTACAGCAGCCTCTCGCGCGTTCTCCTCGGGTACGATGAGTGCCTCATACTTCAATTCACGTGCCTTGATGGCAATGGGAAGCGCACCTTTCACGGGCAATACTTGTCCTCCCAATCCCAATTCTCCCACGAACATGTATCGCTGCAAATCGATGTTGTCGGCATGCAGATGTCCAAGACTCAGCAAAAAAGCAATGGCAATGGGGAGGTCGAAACCCGAGCCTTCCTTGCGCACATCAGCTGGCGAAAGGTTCACCACCGTGGTACGCATCTGATATTGATAGCCATTTTCTCGAACTGCAGCCTGAACACGCTCACTACTTTCCTTCACAGCACTATCGGGAAGTCCGACAATCGTGAATCGAGAACCTCCTTCGGGTGCTTCGAGTGAATTAACTTCAATCGTTACGGGGAAAGCATTGAGTCCATTGAGGGCTGCGGATTGGATGGTGGCTAACATGGTGATAGAGGTTAAAGGCACTTCGTGCCAGTTTCAAATTGGCAAAGCCAAGTTTCAGGTTTCAAGTTTCAGGATAACGTGAAGTGTGAAGCGTGGAGTGTGAAGCGATGCCATCCGGATGGCATTTTTCACTTTTCACCTTTCACTATTCACTTTTTACTTGCAATATTTATCAACGTCCTTTTGCATTTGATCATCGGTAAAGCCACGGGCGATGATTTTTGCATTCTTATCAGCAAGCACGTAGGCAGGAAGTTTCCTCACACCTAATTTCGAGACAGGTGGAGAATCAAAAGCCAGCCCATCGCAGACATGATTGATGACTGCTGAGTCTTCATTGAGAAAACCCTCCCACTTATAGATTTCGGTATCAAGACTGACGGAAATAACCTGCAAGTCCCCACGTGCAGGGGAATCATAACGATTCTCCTTACGGGCAATGCCGCGCAAACGACTGCTAAACTGCCATTGATTAGGCATCCAACTTGCCCAAAAGGCAACGAGCGTAAATGGCTTCTGTGGTTTATTCAGTTCTATCTTCTTACCTTGCTTGGTATTCAGGGTGATGGCAGGAAGTTTGGTACCCACACGTCCTTGAGAAACCGTCTTGAGGCTACCCTCAGCCTCCAACAAGTCATGGTTGCCAGGCTGCACGGTTCGAAGTTCCTTGAGGATGCTACGGATTTCAGCCTCTTCCACCTTCTCATTCTGAAGAAAATAGCGCTGGAAAAGATAAACTGCAACGGGAGACTCCTTGTGGGAAAGAATGAATTCACGAGCTAAATCCTGCACCTTGTCATCATTCTCCTTGGTAATACCGTTGCGAAACTCATTCAGCAATTTGTTTTCATCAGTACCCTTCACACTATAGTTGCTCAAATTGCTGGCTGCTGCCTCATATTCAATCGCCGATGCAGGCGACACAAAGATGACATGCTCGGCACCATTCGGATAAACCAAAACGAAAGGACTGGTACGGTCGCACTGACTGTTATAGGTGAATTTGCCATCCTTCACCTGAATGGTGTCGAAACGAGCGTTATACTGATCGAGATTGTAAATGTACAACTCGCCACCCTGCAAGCCTTTCAGTTTGCCTTCAATACGAAAAGCATTCTCGCGAGGACCACAAGAAGTGAAAAAAAGAAGGAGAAGAAAAAAAATAGACCCTCCCCCTACCCTCCTTGCGAGGGAGGGAGTGGTTACTCTACTCAATATTTTTGCCAATAATTGATGTCTCATATCTCCTTCTTTAATTAAGAATCCCCTTTTCATTGCTTGGGTATCCACTCCCTCCCTCATAGGGAGGGTATGGGGTGGGTCCTTCTTTAATTATTTCAGCAGTGCAGAAATAAGGCTCTTGTAGTTCGAGAACTCAAGGTCGCTGAGTGCATGGCGAGCAAAAGATGGGTCCACCTTTGCCACGTCAGCCAAACTCTTCGTGATGAGCGCT
>OMTC01000400.1 GCA_900313845.1 uncultured Prevotellaceae bacterium | reverse complement strand
CTACCGAGGATCGCTCCATCTGCGAACTGCACGACTTCCAATTCTCACTGCTCAAATAGTAGTTCTCAACACAGAAATACTGAGTTATTGATTGACCATAAAAAAACTCCGCCATTGGAAAGTTCACTGATGAAATTCCAATGGCGGAGTTTTAATATCACCTCTCCTCGTGGAGGATAGGATGTAGCTTTTATTTGGCAATCACCAAGAAATACTTCTTCTTGCCTTGCTGTACGAGGAGATATTTGTCGTCGAGGAGGTCGGCAGTGGTAAGAACCTGGTTAGGGTCAGCGAGCTTTTCCTTGTTGATGCTCACGCCACCACCCTGAGTGAGTTTGCGCATCTCGCCCTTGGAAGGGAAGATAGGAGCATTGTCGGTGGTGAGTTCGATTGCCTTCACACCAGCCTCGAAGAGTGACTTGTCAACTTCGTAGTGAGGCACACCATCAAATACGTCGAGAAGTGTCTGTTCGTCGAGCTTGAGGAGAGCTTCCTTGGTTGCCTTTCCGAAGAGGATGTTCGATGCCTCCACAGCTGTTTCGTAGTCTTCTTCGCTGTGTACCATGATGGTTACTTCCTTGGCAAGACGCTTTTGCAGCACGCGCTGACCTGGGTCTTGGTCGTGCTCAGCGATGAGTGCGTCGATTTCGTCCTTTGGCAGCGATGTGAAAATCTTGATGAAGCGCTTGGCGTCTTCGTCAGCCACATTGAGCCAGAACTGATAGAAGGCGTATGGAGTGGTGCGGTTGCGGTCGAGCCAGATATTTCCCTTTTCAGTCTTGCCAAACTTGCGACCGTCTGCTTTGGTGACGAGTGGGCAAGTGAGTGCGAAACATTCCTTTCCGCTCATGCGGCGAATGAGTTCCGAACCGGTTGTGATGTTTCCCCACTGGTCTGCACCACCGAGTTGGAGGCGGCAATTATGGTGCTCACAAAGATAGTAAAAATCGTAGCCTTGAAGCAACTGATAAGTGAATTCTGTAAATGACAAACCGTCGCGTGCTTCACCATTGAGACGCTTCTGCACGGATTCCTTTGCCATCATGTAGTTCACGGTGATGTGCTTGCCTACGTCGCGAGCAAAGGCGAGGAAGGTGAAGTCCTTCATCCAGTCGTAGTTGTTCACGAGTTCTGCACGGTTTGGCTCATCGCTGTCGAAGTCGAGGAACTTGGAGAGTTGAGCCTTGATGCACTTCACGTTGTGAGCCAAAGTCTCCTCGTCGAGCAGATTGCGCTCCTGGCTTTTGCCTGAAGGGTCGCCAATCATACCTGTAGCACCACCAATCAGAGCGAAAGGCTTGCCACCGCAGCGTTGATAGTGGCGAAGCATCATCACACCACAGAGGTGTCCGATATGGAGTGAGTCGGCTGTTGGGTCGATACCGAGGTAAGCCGCTACGTTCTTTTCTTTCTCAAGGAGTTCTTCTGTGCCTGGCATCATCTGGTGAATCATGCCACGCCATTCCAGTTCTTTAACAAAATTCATTATCTAAGTTTTTGAGTTTTTAAGTTTTGAGTTGATGAGTTTTCGCGGAGAAGTGTATCTTCGTTAAACGTTAAACTTTAAACGTTCAACGTTATTCAATTCGCCTGCAAAGTTACGACTTTTTTTTCATCCGAAGAACACGTAGGCAATGAAAATGGCTGCAATCACGCCGCAGAGGTCGGTCAGCAGACCTGCTTGCACGGCATGGCGTGTGTTCTTGATGCCTACACTGCCGAAATAGACAGCGAGGATGTAGAAGGTGGTGTCGGTGGAACCTTGGAAGATACAACTCAGTCTGCCAGCAAAGCTATCCGCACCGTGGGCAGTCATTGTATCGACCATCATGCCGCGTGCACCGCTTCCGCTGAGTGGTTTCATGAGCGCAGTTGGCAAAGCATCTACGAAGTCGGTGTTGCAACCCATGAGTTCGAAGAGACGGTTGATGCCCTGAATGAGCAAATCCATGCCACCCGATGCACGGAACACACCGATGGCAACGAGAATCGCTACGAGGTATGGAATGATGCGAACAGCCGTGGTGAATCCTTCCTTGGCTCCATCAATGAATGATTCATAGACGTTCACTTTCTTCCGCATACCGGCGATGATGAACGCGATGATGATGCCGAAGAGGATGATGTTGGCGATGAGTGTACTCACCGTGTCCATCGTTTCCTTGTCGAGTTTGCTGAAGCCCCAGATGATGGCAGCCACCAAGGCGCACATGCCTCCGAGCGTGGCAAGCAGCACAGGCTGAAACAGATTGATTTTCTGATACGGGCTCGTGATGATGATGCCCGAGAGG
>OMTC01000399.1 GCA_900313845.1 uncultured Prevotellaceae bacterium | reverse complement strand
TGGTATTATCATGAATTTCATCGTTGCTTTCTTCATCTATGCCATGGTGCTCCACACTTGGGGACAGCAGTATATCAAGTCGGAGGACCTGACCTACGGAATGAAATTCAATGAGCAGGCAAAAGCAGATGGCTTCAAGGATGGAGACATTATCCTGAGTGCTGATGACAAGGTGTTTGAGTTTTGGAAAACTTCCAATCTTCGCGATATTTCCAATGCAAAGGGAGCGAAAGTGCTGCGCGACGGAAAGGAAGTGACGATTCCGCTTTCAGGAGAAATGAACATGCTGGAGATGCTGGAAGAACCAGTTTATGCCTCAGAGCGTATTCCTCTCGTCATTGATAGCGTGATGCCTAACTCTACAGCAGAGAAATTGCAGTTCAAGAAAGGCGATAAGATTGTGAAAATCAATGAAAAGGAAATTGCCGACTTCAACGATGTTCAGTTTGCCATTCTTGAATTGAAGGAAGGTGTGGATGAAGAAACAACCGCCGCTGATAGCCTTCGCCATCGTACCGTCAGTATTGGACTTGTTTCTGAGGGCAGTGATTCGGTTCGCATGATGCAAGCCGTTCTTTCACCTGAATTCACTTTCGGCTTCTTCCCAAAGATGCCTGAATATAAGATTTCCACTAAAGAATATGGTTTCTTCGAGTCGTTCCCTGCTGGAGTTCGATATGGATGGGACATCATGAAGGGCTATGTGAACGACCTGAAGTATGTGTTTACCAAGAAAGGTGCTCAGAGTGTGGGTGGATTCATTGCCATTGGTAATATCTTCCCAGACACATGGGATTGGCAACGCTTCTGGCTGTTGACAGCTCTGCTTTCCATCATCTTGGGTGTGATGAATGTGTTGCCTATTCCTGCACTCGATGGAGGACATGCACTCTTCTGCATCTACGAAATCATCACGGGTAGAAAACCAAGTGATAAGTTCTTGGAGCGTGCTCAGTACGTGGGAATGTTCCTATTGTTTGGTTTGCTGATATTTGCCAATCTGAACGACATCTTGCGTCTGTTTGGCGTTTTATAAATCTCTTATTGGTAGAGAATTATGAAGATACTCTGCGTAGGCATGAACTATGTTGAGCACAATAAAGAGCTCAATAATACGTTATATAATTCGGAGCCCGTCCTCTTTTCGAAACCCGAGTCGGCACTCATTCGCGAAGGGAAGCCATTCTTTATTCCCGATTTTGCGGAGCGCTTCGATTACGAGACAGAAATCGTGGTGCGCATCAATCGCTTGGGCAAGGACATTGCAGAGCGTTTTGCCTATCGCTATTACAACGAGGTGACGGTGGGGATTGACTTCACGGCACGAGACCTTCAAGACACGCTTCGCAGCAAGGGACTGCCTTGGGACATCTGCAAGGGATTTGATGGTGCTGCGGCTTTAGGTCATTTTGTTGATAAGTCGGAATTGCCTCCAGTGCAGGATTTGCACTTTCATCTTGACATCGATGGCAAGACGGTTCAACAAGGGCACACAGCCGACATGATTCATAGCATTGACCAGATTGTGTCGTATGCCAGCCGCTTTTTCACTCTGAAGACAGGTGACTTGATTTTCACAGGCACTCCTGCGGGAGTGGGTCCCGTTCACCAAGAGCAACGCCTCACGGGTTATATTGAGGACAAAAAGCTTCTGGAGTTGAGAGTGAAATAGAAAGACTCACCAGCCTCACCCCCAGCCCCTGGATCCCTCCAACTCCCCTGAGAGGGGAGAGATGGGGCGATGGGAGCGGAATGAATAATCTCCTGAAGAAATAGATTAAATTTACTTTTTCATGAAACGACTTCACATATTTGCTCTTCTACTTTCGTTCACTACTTTGCTCCATGCTCAGGATGCGAGGTCACGTTACATGTCCTCTTCCGTTCTGGCATCAGGCAAATGGGTGAAAATATACGTGACAAATGCTGGCGTGTATCAAATGACTAAGAGCAATTTGAAGTCTATGGGGTTTTCCAATCCCGACAAGGTACGATTGTATGGATTGAATCTTGAAGTCCTACCAGAAACATCCATTGAGAACATCGATGATGACCTAATTGAAATCCCGCTTTATCACACTGGAGATAAAGTGTTGTTCTATGGAAGAGGAAGTACGAGTTGGACATTGAGTAGTGCTTCCAATACAGCATCGCTTTTTACTCATTTCAACAGTCCTTATAGCACACGTACCTACTATTTCCTTACTGAATCTGACAGTGTAGAACCTAAGTCGTTTGACAAATATGCATACAGTGTTCCTGAAACGGCTCCTGTTCAAACTACGTTTCCTGAGCACCAATT
>OMTC01000204.1 GCA_900313845.1 uncultured Prevotellaceae bacterium | reverse complement strand
GTATTTAGGGTCGTTAAACGGGCCATTGTCACCCCATTGGTAGCCCACGAAGAAAGCACCATTGTCGTTGTTCCAATAAGGAATTCCGCAAGTGGTGAATCCGAGAGCGGCTGGAATCTGCTTGCGAAGTGTTTCCCACGATGCCGAGATGTCGCCACTCCACGTTTGTGCTGCATAACGTTGCTGTCCTGCAAATCCACTACGTGTAAGGATACTCACTCGCTTCTGTGCCAACTGTGCATCGGTGGCTTGCTGTTCGCGATGATGCTGATAGACTCCACTCACATGGCCCAACACAAAACTATTCCTCATGATGCGCCACGTGCGTCCACAGTCGCTCAGGTAGTCCATTTCGGAATCACTCTTACGAGCGTAGTCGGGTTCGGTGGAGTCCATCCAATAGGCGTCCACACCCTTGCTCACCAGTCCGTTGTACATGTATTTCCAATAGATGTCGCGTGCGCGGTCACTCCACACATCGTAAGGATAGACGGTGGCATCGCTTGGATAACTGGTCACGTGGATGAGCCTGCCCAACTTCTCAAGTTCTGCAAAAGGCTTGGTGTTGCTGCCGAAGTTCGCCCACACACTGATGAGCAGATGCGCATGATTATTGTGAACACTGTTAATCATTTGCTGATAGTTGCTGAACGAGGAATTGAGAAATTCCAAAGCGTTCCACTGCGAGTTATTTCCCCAATACTGCCAGTCCTGCACCACGCAGTCGATTGGCACATGAAGATCCCTATATTTCTGGATGATTCCCATCGTTTCGCTGGCACTCTTGTAGCGTTCCTTCGACTGATAGAGTCCGAAGTTCCAAAGCGGCATCATGCGAGCATCGCCTGTCAGCCAACGCATAGCAGTCATCACGCCTTGGCTGTCGTCGCCTGCCAAGATGTAGTAGTCGATTTCGCTACCCGTACTCTCGAAGTAAGTGTCCACCGTACTCTCGAAGTAAGTGTCCACATAGTTATCGCTGAAAGTGGAAGGCGAGTAGTTGTCCCAGAAGAGTCCATAGTTCTTGCTCGACTGGAAATAAGGGATGCACACGCGCATGTTCCATTGCTCGAGGTCGAGCGTGCAACCGCGGCGATTCAGTTTGTCATCCTGAATCTGTCCCATGCCGAAGATGTATTCGTCTTTGTCGAGTGCAAAGGTGGACCGAATGGTGAAGCGGTCATATTCATTCACGTGCGAACGTTCCTTGAACAAGGTGCCATAACTCTGTTCGCGAATCAGAGAACTACCATCTGCGCGGAAAGCACTGATGTGTCCGTCTTCCCGATTCACCTGAATGGTGATGTTGCCGTTGGTGGCTGTGATGATTTCGTCATCCGTGAGGTCGGCAGTGACGGACTGACTTCCATCGAACGAACGAATCACCGACATGCTCAGTTTGTCGATGTCTGCCAAGAGCGAACGACTCTTCAGAATGCGAACCACATGGTCTTCATAGAAAAGAACATAGGTGTGGAGCGATGATTGTTTCACGTGTAACCCTCCAGGAAAGACGTCTGCCGATTCCACTGCTTCGCTCAACACGCTGCTCAGCAATGCATTTTGCAGTGGGTGCAAGGCTTTGTAGGCTTCTGCATAAGAAGTGGCAGAAAGCGATGCAACAACAGCAAGAGCCTCATCCACCGCAGCTTGCAGACTCTTGCTTTTTCCAGTCTGCAATTTCTGCTGTGCCTCCTGAATAGTTGCTTCGAGTTTGCGGCGTATCTCAGTGGTCAGCGACTTCTCCGTATAGCCCAATTTCGACTGCAATTCAGGATAGAGAGTGGCGATACCATACTTCTCCAAATAATCCACTCGATGAATGGTGCTTGAAGAGGAAGTGGAGGTGAGTCCTTGCGCATTGATGAAACTTTGTCCATGCGCGGAAATCAGAATGCTATTCTCCGTGAAATCCATGCCCGACGACATCAGGCTGTTCTGCGCTATGTTCCACACCACCAACGTCCTGCCCGAAGCCGTGGTGTAATAAGCGTTGGCTGGTTCTTGCGAACCGCGATTGACGCCATTGAACCACCACACATAACTACTCGTGGCAGACGTCGAAAGGTTGGTGCCTTCAATCACGTAGTATTGCTGGTCGGGACAAATGAAATACTTGTTGCTCACATCGCTCGACATCTTGAAAGCGATGTTGTTGGCTCCACGAGCATTGATGGTGAAACAATTCTTGTCCATGTCGTAGCTGAATGCCGACTGCGGAGCGCGATTGTCGTCAGTACTCACATACTCTGAGGCTTGGAACTCATAGCGTTGCTGTGCCAAAGCGGAAGACACTGACAATATGGCAAAAATGGCGAATCCACCGATAGTTTTTGCACAAATCTTACTAATTCCCTTTGCTTTTTGATGGTCGTTTGAAAGCCAGTAATCCATTCTTTCCATACTACAATCGTTTTGAGGTTTCAAATTAAAACTTTTCCGACACGGAAACACAATCACTCAGAGGTTCTCGAAACATACTCTCTGTGATTCTCTTTTCCGCATTGCAAAAATAGTCAAATTCTTTTAAACAGCAGAAATATTACACCGTAAATAAATTCATGATGAGAATTTTTTGCTATTCGAATTATTTTTGTTTTATTTGCGGTTGAATTGACACTTAACTATCATTAACTGACTATAATTTAACTTGTTCATGAAACCACTACTACATTCTTCGTTGCGTGTTTTAGCAACGGCAATGGTCCTTTGCATGGCATGTTCCGCTTTTGCGAAAGACATGAAGCACACCTACACCTTCACCATCACTCGCACCCTCAACCAAGCGGATGAAACCGTCTGCAATGCGCGTCTCAACGTGCTGAAGCAGGGACTCAGCCTTTCCTCCCTCAATGTGGGAACGAATCCAAAGTTCTATGCCATCCAAGGCACTACGGGCAACTACTACTCAGGTTCCAATCTGTCTCCTTGGGGACACAATTTCAATGCCTCAGGTGTTGTCACTTCCAACCAGAGTCGCATGTACGTCTATTCCCGCTACGATGGCGCATCCACCTTCACCATCGGGCACAATGCTGAGAAGGTAAGCGAAGGCGAAAACTATGTCATCAAGCAAGCGCTGGTGAATCCTGAGACAGCCGACACCGTGGTTTATGTGTTCGACATCACCATCGGCGAGAAGGCAAGCGTCCATTCCGACGAACCTCTCTATGCCGTGCATCGTGCCGACAAGGTGGATGCGTGGTACCCTCTGCCTTTCGTGCAACAGAACGACCAAGCGCCTCAATACGAGAACTTCATCCAAGTGAATGCAGGCGACAGGATTACCCTCGGTTTGCGCCCTCGCAAGGAAGGCGAGAACGTGAAGTTCAACGTGAAGAACCCTGCTGGCAAGACGGTGAAGAACATCAACGAAAACGACTATGTGCTCACGGCTGCTGAACCTGCCGATGCAGGCTACTACACACTGACAAGCCGTTACACAGACATCGACGGACATCTCCACGTGCAAACCCTCACGTTCATCGTGGATGTGCAGACCCACCAAGGAGAGAACTACAACTGGGCGGAACACACGCCTCGCTGGAGCTACGATTTCCGCGATGAGAACCCTAATGGCTTCCCTACCCCTACCAAAACGCATACGTTCAAGCAGCGCAATGGCAAGGATGCCAACCGCGTGGATGGCGACTGGTGGTGCGTGTATTGGGGCGACAACCTCAACAGCGAGTGCGGCACGGGCGCTGTGTTGCAGAAAGAGATGGAGAACATGATGAAGAAATACGACACCGACTTCGCCTATATCCGCGACGAGATGGGCTGGCCGCCCGACATCAATGCGCGTCGCGGCTACAAGTCGTTCGTCTATGTGTTTGGTTCAGGACTTGCCAACGACAACACGAGCAGTACGGAGAAAGGTGGTTATCAGAGCCAAACATACACGGATGGTGCCAGCTGGCCTTGCGTGTGGGCAAGTTACTATCCTGTGAGCCGTTTCCGCGACGATGCCGACCAGAAATGGAACGATGGCGACTACCAGCGCGAGGCGATGATTCACGAAGGCATTCATGCCATCTTTGCCGACATGGAGGGCGTGAAACAATCGGCTTGGTTCCACGAAGGAGGCAACGTGTGGCTCCAGATGGCAATGAACTCCAAGCGCGATGGCGTGTACGGCGCACCAGGCTGGCTCGGCGTGGGCAATCTCATCTGTCCGTTCATGCCTATCGAATGCTATTCGGGCTGGTTGCAGGATGGTTCCTTTGGCGGTCCATCGGCTGAAGGCGTCAACATGTACAATTCCAGCGGACAGCAGGTCTGCACTTGGCGCAATCTCATTGGTGGCGTACAATATGGCGAGGTGTTCCCACTCTTCCTTGGCGAGACCGTCGGTCAGGGTGCCATTCCTTGGATTTGGCGCTACTGCAAGACGCGCGTACTCGAAGGCATCGCCAAGGGCAACAGTTCGGAAAGAATCGAAGGCATTGGCGACGAGGCGATGCGCTTGCTCATCATGCAGTATCGCGCCAAACTTGCCACCATCGACTTCGGTGGATTCTCGAAAGGTTGCCGCGACCTTGTAAACAGTTATTTCCACAACACTGTGAAAGCAGAATTTGAGCCTTACTGGATAGACGTGGCTCCGTTCCGACTCACTCCTTATCAATCTTGCGAACTCAACGACGAGAAAGGATGGATGGCTCCCGACACCATCACCAACCCTGGTTGGAGCGGTGGTAACATCATCCCTATCCACGTGCAGGGCAACACTTGCACCGTGGAGTTCCGCCCAGAGGACCTCAACATGAATGCCCAGCTTTGCTACCGCACGAAAGACGGTCGTTGTTTCTACAGCCAGCCCGTCACTTGTGGACCAATGGTACTGAAATGGACGGATGCCGACCGACCTGCCAACATGGTGGTGTTCTGCGTAGTGGCAAATACGGACTACATCTATGTGAACGACAACACTCGCAAAAAGCACTTCGACTACCGCATCCGCTTAGGAGAAAATGCGCTCGCCGTGGCAAGCAAGGACATTCGTTGGTACCTCTATGAGCAGACTCTCACCGACACGGAATTTGAAACGGGCATCACCAATATCAACACTCCCCTCCCAGGGGAGCTGGAGGGGTCCACTGATGCCAGCATTCGCATCATGTCGTCTTCCCTCCGCAGTGGCATGCCTGTCCAACTCGACTTAGGCAATATCCCTGCTTCCGAAGTCACTGCCCATCT
>OMTC01000398.1 GCA_900313845.1 uncultured Prevotellaceae bacterium | reverse complement strand
ACCATGAGGATGGTGGTATGCCATTTCTCATTGATACTTTGAAAGAGGCGAGTTATATTGAAAGCATTCTCTCGGTCTAACTGCCCCGTAGGTTCGTCCGCCAAGAGAAGGAGAGGTTGCATGATGAGTGCTCGGCATATAGCCACACGACTGGCTTCACCGCCCGAAATGGTGTCGGGATACTGATTGGCGATGGACGTGATTCCCGTGAATTCCATCAGTTCCTCTGCCTTTCGGCATTGCTCTGCACTCGATTCGGATGAGGTTGCCAAAGTGGGCAAGAGGATGTTTTGTATCACTGTATAGGCAGGCATCAGTCCATGATGCTGAAACACAAAACCAATGTCCTTATTTCGTAGCTTGGGCAGCGAAACGGATTGCGGCGTGATAGGTGTTCCGTTCAGTTCGTATGTACCTGAATCGAACTCAATGAGTGTTCCGATAATGTTGAGCAAGGTGGTTTTACCCGAGCCCGAAGCACCTTCGATTGCCACGAAATCGCCACACTCCACACTGAGGTTCACCCCCCTCAACACATGGTTGATGCGGGCATCGCCATCACGAAAACTTTTGTTGATATCTTTTAATTCTATCAGTGCCATTGATATTATTGTAAATTACCGAAGCACAGCAATGTACCTTTAGCCGTGAGGATGAAAAAGTGATTCTCAATCACGGCAGGCGAGCCCACAATTTGTTCTCCGGTGTCGTATTCCCATTTCATTTGTCCTGTCTTGGCATCCAAAATACTTATCACGCCCGTCTTGGTGCAAGTAAGCACGTGGTCATCAGTCACTACAGGAGAACTCTCTCCTAATGAACCCTTCATCAGGTATTTCCAAAGCTGTTGACCGTCTTTCCGACTGAAAGCAGAAAGATGTTGTAAATCGGAATAGACAAACACAGCATCTTCATTGACGGCAGGAACGGCAGTCATCTGTCCATTTTCATCCGATGCC
This sequence comes from uncultured Prevotellaceae bacterium, assembly GCA_900313845.1. Taxonomy (GTDB): domain Bacteria; phylum Bacteroidota; class Bacteroidia; order Bacteroidales; family Bacteroidaceae; genus UBA3839. The sequence goes on along the minus strand of OMTC01000398.1, from coordinate 1,349 downwards.
GTCACTAACTTGCGCCATTCCGAAATCTTTCCGTCTGCCAAAGTCAATTCATACACATCCCCACCATAATCCGCAAAATAAGCATGATTGCCAGCCAAAGCAGGCGAAGCGGGAATATAAGAATCCAACAAGAGAGAATCGGTCTGTTTACCCGTTTGGCAATCGATGAGCCGGACCAATTGGTCGCATCCACCGAATATCACACTATTCTGCCACACAGCAGCCGCACCATTGATGTAGTAGCCCGAAGGGAAATGGCTGATTTCCTTGCCTGTTTCCTTATCTACACAATACATGAAATTGTCGTAGCTTCCCACCATCAGTGCCTCTCGTCCTTGGAACTGCACCACATTGGGTGATGCGGATATTTGCCCTTCTGTTTCAAAACTCCACAGAGAATCATTCGTGGTCAATGAAAAGGCTTCCAATCGTCCATCTATGCGACCGATGTAAAGGATGGAATCACGAATGAGTGCCGTGGCTTCCACGTGGGTTGCCAAATCTCGCTCAAACACTTTCTGTCCCTGCAAATCCACACCCAACAAACGACCTTTGATATCGCACCAATAGCAGGTTCCATCAAGTACAACGGGAGAAGCAAGAGTACGTTTGTCACCCTTGTAACTCCACAACAGCGTGGGGTGCTCAGGAAGGCTATGACGACTATAACCACTCAGGGTGGCATCACCTCGAAACGATGTCCAATCCTTATCACCGTCTCCATTGCTCGGAAACGGATTCGACGAACAGGACAGAAGCGTCAGCGTCAGGAACAATAAATATATGTGGTATCTTTTCATCAAGTAAATTGTTTAACTTTCAAGATAAAGTGCTCCGAGAACGTCCTTGACATGCTTCGGGGAGCCTTCGTAGTAGCCGTTCTTGTAACGGTCGTGTACAAATTCAGCTTCGAGAATGACGCGGTCGACAGTCTTGAAGTTCATTTCGATACCACCGGTGAGCGGAGCAACGAGGTCGTTCGACATATCCATGAGTGCGACTTCACCGAATACCGTGAGGAAGTTCGGGATAATCGGAGCGCGAACCTTCAAGGATGCGTTGTGGAATACGTCTACATCGCTGTCGTGAACTTTATCGAAGACATTGCTACGATAAGCGAGCTGGATGTCGAACAATTCGAGGCTCGGGAGATCGTGGAAGTTGAATGCGAGGCGGAGGTCACCCTTGTTGAGGTGGGTGGCCTTGCTGATGAAGGAGAGAGAAACGTCCATGTTTTCGTTCGCAACGAAGCCGAATTCAAACTGGTTTTCCGGATCCTGCGTGGAGAGGAATCCGTTCTTGTAACCATCGATGTAGCCACCGAAGTAGTCGCCGTTCTTATCGGTGTT
>OMTC01000394.1 GCA_900313845.1 uncultured Prevotellaceae bacterium | reverse complement strand
CACAGACGCGTCCTGTCGCTCCCGATTCGATTGTGCTTCATAGCGTGATGGTGCTGAAGCATGGAGAGGTGCTGCTGGAGCGATGGATGAATGGCTATACACCTGATATGCCTCACGAAATGCATTCCGTGAGCAAGACTTTCACAGCTACAGCTGTGGGACTTGCCATCAATGAAGGTAAACTGAAACTGACAGACAAGGTAGTGGATTTCTTCCCCGACAAATTGCCTGCTGAACGTAGTGAATATCTGAATGCTATGACGGTACGCGACTTGCTGACCATGACTTGCGGACACGATGAGGAACCTAACACACGTAGGGGTGACTCTGTCGATTGGGTGGAAGGATTCTTGGCTTGGCCTGTGGTTCATAAGCCAGGCACTTACTATCTGTACAATTCGGTGGGCACTTATATGCTGTCGGCAATCGTACAAAAAGTAACAGGTGAGAAACTGCTTGACTATCTCGACACTCGTCTTTTCCAACCGCTCCACATCGAACGTCCAGAATGGGCAGAAAGTCCTCAAGGTATCAACTGTGGAGGATGGGGCTTACGCCTGAAGACCGAAGACATGGCGAAGATGGGGCAACTCTTCTTGCAGAAAGGAGAATGGAACGGCAAGCAAATCGTGCCAGCCGAATGGTTGAAAGAAATGTCAAGCTATCAGGTGCCATCCGCTCCATCAGGTACACGCTTCGAGGACTTGGAGGCTGCAGGATTGAACAAGGATAATAACGAGTGGGTGCAAGGCTATGGATACCAAATGTGGATATGTCGCCACAATTCGTTCCGTGCCGATGGCTATGCGGGACAATATATTTTCGTGTTCCCCGACAAGGATGCCGTGCTGGTTCTCACCACTTCGTCCTCGCTCTATCAGCCTTATATCGACTTGATATGGGAGTATTTACTGAATGTACTATAAAGGAAAATGAAGAATGAAGAATGAAGAATGAAGAATGGCTTCGGCAAAACCGAAGCTTACTGAGAAAGGGAAGAGGCATTCTACATTGGCTTCGCCGAGCTAAAGGTTCTTTATTCTTCATTCCTCATTCTTCATTCGGAGCGAAGCGACAATTCTTCATTCTTCATTTTCCTATTCCTATTCTTTCATTTGGCTGAGTATATTGCCAAAGAGAAGGTAGGAGGCGTTTTGTGCGATGGTGCATTCGTTCTGTCCCCAGAAGAAGGGCCAATCGTCTTTGTTTTCGATGTAGTCGGGTTGGAGAAGAAGCAGACCGGGAACTACTCCACCAGCAATGAAGGAGAAGTCGGCACGGTTGTTTCCGTATGCCACATTCTTAGGTTTTACTCCCACACCCATCACGAACGAGAGGTTGCTAAACGGATGGCAACCAAAAATGAAATTGGCAGAACGGAGAATGTCGTCGCGTGTTACGATGTCTGGAAAATACTTGTTTGCCCAATAGCAATTGATTCCTTGCGAAATGATGGAACCATTGCTGCCCCAACCTGTGCCATAGACATTCACTCCGTAAGGATTGGCTTCGAGCATCTGGTTCAATTGTTTCTTGTATTCCTCCACGTAAGGACGTAGGTTCTTAAGGAATTTCTTGCTCATCTTTGGAGATACTTGCAGTGCCAATGTCAGGTTGCTGAGTGCTCGACGAGGGCTGCTTCCTTGGAACGACTGCATGAGTGCAGACTCCATATCCTTGATGTATGAGTTATTGCCTGTGGTGAGATAGAGTTGCCATGCAGCTTGTAGGCAACGGTTATAGGCTTGTCCTTCTTTCTCGAAATCGCTCCAAATCTTTTCAGCAGCTTTCAAGCAACGTGCCGAGAGTGCGGGATTGAAATCGCGAAGCACGCGAGCCGTAGCACCGTGGTACACATGGCGAGAATTGTGCTGCAGTGTGAACCCGTTTCGATGTCGAAGTCGCCTGCATCGAACCAACCTCCTGCTTCGAATCCAGGGATGAAGTCGAAAGGCTTGAATGGAGACCAAAGGGAATCGCCTTGCTCAAATTTATCGAAATGGGGTGTTTTATTAGGTGCCTGAACCACATCATCGAGATGCGGAGCTGCATGCCAAACGCGGTAACCCTCCTTTACTGCCATGTGGTCCATCTGTACAGGGAACCATACGTCGAGGGATGGATGCCATACTTTCTCATAAACATTTGGTGCAATAGGGAAAGAATTTGTTTTTTGAGATCCATACTGCAAGTAGTAGATGCCCGTTTGGGTGATGGAGGAAAAATCCGCCTTAGCATAGTGGTAGCGTGTGTAGTCGCCCCATTCCTTGAGTGGTGCGGACAGTATGTGCTGGGTAGTTCCATCGACTTGGACTTGATATACATCGAGGAAGGATGGATGGTGAGT
>OMTC01000393.1 GCA_900313845.1 uncultured Prevotellaceae bacterium | reverse complement strand
GCCTCACATTCACCTTCTTCCGAAGGCGAAGGGAAGAGTGAAAAGTGAAAAGTGAAGAGTGGAGCGTGAAGAGTGGAGCGTGAAGCGTGAAGAGATGGAAAATCCTTTTAAATCCTTAGAATCCTTGATGAAAATTATATATTCATGAAACGAATAATCTTGACACTCATCTTCATGATGGGATTGACAATGTGCTGGGGACAAGAGACAGTGTCGGACTCCACCAGTAAGAAGAAAGACGAACACTCGCTAAGCATCTACTTCGAAGTGAAGGATTACCTGTCGAACATAGGTGTAGATACGATGACGGTGCTGGTGCTCAATGCCGCCGACTCGGTCTTTGTGGATAGTGCCCATGTGGAATTATACAAACACGATGACGAACGATACAGTTCTGCTTATTTCGATTTGAAGAAGACGGGCGACTATCTGATACGAGTGGATGCCGAAGGCTACAAGACTCGCTTCGTGCCATTCAGCATCAAAAGATTCCACAAGCACGAGATATATCGTCAGCTCAAGCCCGTCTATCTGCAACGCCTTCCCAAGAAGAAGACATCTACCTTCCTCGATGGAAATATGCTCGATGAAATCGTGGTAAAAGCATCGAAGGTGAAGTTCTACCACGATGGCGACACACTGGTGTTCGATGCCGATGCCTTCGAACTGGCAGAAGGTTCCATGCTCGATGCCCTCATCAAGCAGTTGCCAGGCGTGGAACTGAAGAGTGGAGGCGAAATCACGGTGAACGGGCGAAAAGTGGAGGAACTGCTGCTAAACGGCAAGGAACTGATGGGCGAGGACAAGCGCATGATGTTGGAGAACCTGCCTTCGTTCACGGTGAAGAGGGTGAAGGCGTACGACCGCACACCGAAGGAATACCTCGGCACGAGGAAGGAGAAGCAAGTGCAGAAACAACTGGTGATGGACGTGAGGTTGAAGAAGGAATATTCTCAGGGATGGATTGCCAATGCCGAGCTGGGTGGCGGTCTGCCCTATCGGAAGAATGCCTACGGAAAATACGACAAGAAATTCTTGGGACGCCTCTTCGGTATGCACTATTCCGACCGTTCCCGTCTCAATCTCTATGCCAATGCGAACAACCTGAACGACAACCGCCAACCTGGAGGAGAAGGAAACTGGTCGCCCCTGCAGCAAAGCACGGGTTTGCTAACCACATACGACATGGGTGCGGGCTACCGATACGACACCAAAGATGATAACTTGAATTACAACGGCGACCTGCGACTCACCTACAACGAGACCACCAATGAACAGCACGGCACGGGTGCCACCTTCCTCGAAGGAGGCGACACCTACAACGGTTCCTTCTCTCGCTCACAGAACTACAACTTCAGCGTGAGTTCGTACAACCAACTGACTTTCAGCGAAAGAACCAATCTCTGGAACCTGTTCAAGACCGCATATCTCACGTTCCATCCTCAGTTCAGCTACAACAAGTGGAACCGCAACGGCAATTCAGCCTCTGCCACGCTTGCCGAGGACGTGCTGAGCGGAATGGGAAAGGCATGGCTCGACAGCATCATGGCTCCACAATCGGGTGAGTTGTTGCGTCGCTATGCCATCAACCGAAATCTGAACACATCGAAAGGCAATGGACACTCGGTCAGTACGAACTTGGATTTCAATGCCAGTGTCACACCGCTCTACAACGACCGCATGTATATCTCCACCAATGGTTCCTACGGTATCAGCGACCAATTGTCGCCATCCTTCAACCACTATCAAGTGGATTACTATCGCTCGCAGACCGAGGCAGACCGACGCAACCAATACACCGATGCCACGAACACTTCCCACCATGCACAGGCGGGTGCCAGCTTCAACTATACGCTCGACAAGAAATACCACCACTCCATCGGCGCCAACTACAACCTGAACTATACAAGCAGTCGAAACCGCAACTACCTCTATCTGCTCAACAAACTGGAAGGATGGAAGAGCGACGAACGGGCATTGGGTGAACTCCCCTCGACAGAACTGTTAGGCAGGGCTATCGATGCAGGAAACAGCACACGCTCCCATTCCCGCACACTCACGCAGGAACCTCGCTTTTCTTATTCCTATAGTATCTATAACGACACCACACATCAAATGTTCAATATCGACGCGGGCGTTGGTCTCCCTATGCAGCACGAACGGATGGACTACCAGAAAGGCAGTGTGGATACCTTGCTCACACGCAACACTTGTTTTTTGGAGCCACAAGTGAATGTTTGGTTCTCCAACTACAAGCGACAAACATCCTTCTCTTTCAACTATTCCAGCAGAAAGTCCGCTCCTTCGCTCACCAACCTCATCAATGTGCGCGACGATAGCAATCCGCTCTATATCACCAACGGTAATCC
>OMTC01000450.1 GCA_900313845.1 uncultured Prevotellaceae bacterium | reverse complement strand
CCCCTCCCAGCCTTCCCGAGAGGAGGGAGTGAAAAGTGAAAAGTGAGAAGTGAGAAGTGAAAAGTGAAAAATGCCATGCGGATGGCAACGCTTCACACTCCACGCTTCACGCTTAACGTGAATTATAATTTTTAGTTTTTAATTTTTTTATCTCTCCATAGTGTGTTAACTCTTATCAACAACGCAACAATTGTCAACGAAGGTCGCCAATTCATTGGTTCCGTGGTCATTGATGGCGAATTCATCATCGACGTGATGGAAGGAGCAGTGGAACAGACTGAACATTTCGATCATGTGGTGGATGCCACCGACCTCTACCTCTTCCCAGGAGTCATCGACGACCATGTGCACTTCCGTGAGCCAGGTCTCACCCACAAGGCTGACATCGCCACCGAAAGCCGAACGGCTGCTGCGGGTGGTGTGACGTCGGTGATGGAAATGCCAAACACTGTGCCACAAACCACAACCTACGACCGTCTTGAAGAAAAATTCAGACTCGGTGCAGAAAACAGTCGTGTGAACTACAGTTTCTTCTACGGAGCAACCAACGAGAATATCGACACGCTGAAGGGGCTCGACCCGCATCGAGTGCCTGGAGTGAAACTTTTCATGGGTAGTTCTACAGGCAACATGTTGGTGGACGACGCAGCACTGCTCCGCAAAATCTTCGAAACCTCGCCTCTGCTCATCATGGCGCACTGCGAGGACACATCCATCATCAATAAGAACATCGAACAATTCCGTAAACGCTACAAAGGACAGAACGACTTCCCTGTTCGTTATCACTCGCGCATTCGCAGTGCCGAGGCTTGCTATGCCTCTTCGTCACTTGCAGTGCAATTGGCAAAAGAAACTGGGGCTCGTCTGCATGTGGCTCACATCTCCACGGCACAGGAGTTGGAACTCTTCGAAGACAATCTGAATATAGAGGAGAAACGTATCACTGCCGAAGCTGTCATCGCTCACCTCATGTTCTCCAACGAGGATTACGACAGACTGGGTTCGAAAATCAAATGCAACCCATCCATCAAAACCATCGATGACCGCGAAGCACTCCGCGATGCGCTCTCAACGGGACAAATCGACGTGGTGGCAACCGACCATGCGCCTCATCTCCTCCGCGAGAAAGAAGGTGGTGCGCTCCGTGCCATGTCGGGCATGCCAATGATTCAGTTCTCCCTTGTCTCGATGCTCGAACTCTCCGACCAAGGCTATTTCCCTTTGGAGCGCATCGTGCAACTGATGTGCCACAACCCTGCCCTTCTGTTCCATATCGAACGTCGCGGATTCATCCGCAAGTACACCAAATGCGGATGGACACCTATGGACGAGCGCACTTTCAAATGGCGTGTACGCCGCACATTCATCAACGGAAAAACCGCCTTCAGCGACGGCATCATGGTGGATGGCATTCGTGGCATGGAGTTGAAGTTCAACACGTAGAGGTTACTCCCTATGCATCTCCGCTACCGCATCTCCGACATCATCGACTATATCAACTGGTTGTATTTCTTCCATGCGTGGGGCTTACCCGTGAAGTTCGCCAGTATAGCCAAGATTCACGCTTGCGATGCATGTAGAGCAAGTTGGATTGCATCTTTTCCCTTGGCGGAACAAGAAAAAGCACGCGAGGCTGCAAGACTCTTCACTGATGCACAGCGTCAACTCTCACGACTCACACCCTACACCACCATCCACGCAAAAGTGGAGCTATTCGATGCTAACGCCCAAGACGACGATATCGTTCTATATATAAATAAGGAGGACAAAAACCAGCGTTTCATCCTCCCGATGCTGCGCCAACAGCATCCCGACGCGGATGGATTCTGCCTCTGCCTGGCAGATTTTCTCCGTCCCATCCAACAAGGAATGAAGGACCGCATGGGAGTTTTCGCCACTTCAGTGCGTTGTACTCAGCCCACAGGTGACGACTATTCCTCCCTACTCATCCAGACACTCTGCGACCGACTGGCAGAAGCAGCCGCAGAACGACTCCACCAGCAGGTGCGCACAACATTATGGGGTTATGCCCCCCAGGAGCAGTTGACCATGGACGAACTCCATGCAGAGAAGTTCCAAGGCATCCGACCAGCCGTTGGCTATCCTTCGCTGCCCGATGTGTCCATCAACTTCCTCATCGACCGTCTCATCTCTTTTGAGAGCATCGGCGTCACCCTCACCGAACACGGTATGATGCAACCCCACGCTTCCGTTTCAGGACTGATGTTCTCGCATCCCAAGGCTCATTACTTTTCCATCGGAGAAATCTCTGAGGAACAACTGCAAGACTATGCACGACGCAGGAATCTTCCTGCCGATGCCCTTCGCAAGTATTTGAGCTAAAGGTTCAAGAATCCTTCTAAATCTTGTAAATCCCTGATTCATTATTCACTTTTAACTCACACAGATTTGCTCGACCGAGTTCTCATACCATTCTTTCTTTTACTCGTCCTCCCCGACGCGTACCTCTACTTCGCGTACCTTCGAAATTGGCTTGAGCAAAGAAAGAAGCGCAGTTCAGACTCTGAATCCGACGGTTTTCCTTCGGATTACTCCAGCTCCTTGTCTGACGAAAAAGCACAAAAA
>OMTC01000391.1 GCA_900313845.1 uncultured Prevotellaceae bacterium | reverse complement strand
GTGAAAAGTGAATCAAGGATTTAAAGGATTTAAAAGGATTTATTTATAGAAATCGTTCATGAGAATATTTCTAAACTTCATATTATTATTGGTAATCGCATTGCTTCCTACTCTGATAGCCACTTCCTGCCAAGGCGAAGATGACATAGAAGCCATCTTCAACGGGAAAACCTGGTATATCACAGGGGGATGCATTAATGGCACCAACATTTCGGGAAATGATTTGAAGTCTCTTTATACCAACGATAATTCCTACTTTATCACATTCGCCTCAGCAACTTTTGGAGGTGCGCTCGTAGCAGGAAGCAATATCGGTGGCACTTGGAAAGCCAATGGAAAAGACCATTCCATTTACCTGAATTTTCAACAGGCAGAAAATGTGGCAATGTCAGCACTCAGCAACAACATCTACAACGTGCTGAAGAATGCGCAGCATTATTCTGGCGATGTGAATGTGCTGAAAATCATGCAAGATAACTACAACTTCATCCGTTTATCTGCAAAAAAGACTACCAATGGCTTTTAATTAAATGAAGAATGAAGAATGTAGAATGAAGAACCTTTAGCTCGGCGTAGCCAATAATGCCATCCGGATGGAGGTAAAATACATTCTTAATTCTTAATTTTAAACAATATAATTAAAGAATCAAAATATGACTCCTCAAGAAGAAAAACAACTCACACTCGATTGTCGTTATTTGCGAATGGCTCGAATATGGGCTGAGAATTCCTATTGCAAACGCCGACAGGTGGGCGCACTCATTGTAAAGGACAAAATGATTATCTCGGACGGCTACAACGGCACGCCAAGTGGATTTGAGAATGTTTGTGAGGAAAATGATGTTACAAAACCATACGTGCTACATGCAGAAGCCAATGCCATCACGAAGATAGCACGCTCAAGCAATTCCTCCGATGGAGCAACACTATATGTCACCGCTTCTCCTTGTTTGGAATGCTCCAAACTTATCATTCAAGCAGGTATCAAGCGTGTGATCTATTCCGAGCACTATCGACTGGAAGACGGTATCAACCTCTTAAAGCGTGCAGGTATTGAAGTAGTGTATATTGACCCCCTTTCAGATAAAAATGAAGAATGAAGAACCTTTAGCTCGGCGTAGCCAATAATGCCATCTGGATGGAGGTAAAATACATTCTTCATTCTACGTTCTTCACTCTTCATTCTAAATTATAAATTTTTCACTTTTCATTTTTCACTTTTTAATAATGTCCACACCAAAAAGAAATAATAGGTTTGTTCCCATAGTGATTTCTGTGAGCGTCGTTTTCGGCATCATCATAGGAACATTCTTTGCCAATCGTTTTTCAGGGAACCGACTCAACATCATCAATACCTCCAGCAACAAACTCAACGATTTGCTGCACATTATCGATGATTCATACGTTGACACGGTGAATATCGCAGACCTTGTGGAAGATGCAATGCCAACGATTCTTTCCGAACTTGATCCTCATTCATCCTATATCTCAGCAAAGGACGCCGCAACTGCCAACGACGACCTAAAAGGCTCGTTCTCAGGAGTTGGCGTACAATTCACCATTAAAAAGGATACGGTTTATATTAGCAATGTGATTGCTGGTGGACCAGCAGAAAAGGTGGGAATCTTGGCAGGTGACAGAATCATTGCCGTGGATGGAAAACCTTATGTGGGAAAGATTGTTACCAACGAGGAAACCATGCACCGACTGAAAGGTGAAAAGGGAACAAAAGTGAAAATCGGAATCTTGCGCAATGGTGAGAAAAAAGATTTCAGCGTGGTGAGAGGCGACATACCAGTGAAAAGTATTGATGCCACTTATATGCTTACCGACCATTTAGGATATATCCGCGTGAAGAGCTTTGGAGAAACCACGTATCCTGAATTGCTCAACTCACTGGCTCAACTGGAACAAGAGGATTTCAAGGGATTGGTGGTTGACCTTCGAGGAAACGGTGGAGGCTATTTGGCTTCTGCCATCCAAATGGTGAACGAATTCCTACCTGAAAATAAACTCATTGTTTATACCGAAGGTAGAAAGGCAAAGCGCGAGGAATACAGAAGTGACGGAAGAGGCTCCTATCAGGAATTGCCACTCATCGTTCTCACAGACGAAACAACAGCAAGTGCAGCCGAAATCTTCTCGGGTGCTATCCAAGATAACGACCGAGGTGTAGTGGTGGGACGCAGAACTTTTGGTAAGGGATTGGTGCAACAGCCATTGGAATTTAGCGATGGTTCGATGATTCACCTCACGATTGCTCGCTATTACACGCCTTCGGGACGCTGCATTCAGAAACCATACAAAAAGGGCCAGCAAGAAGACTATCAGATGGATATTCTCACTCGTTACAATCATGGAGAATTCTTCAAT
>OMTC01000389.1 GCA_900313845.1 uncultured Prevotellaceae bacterium | reverse complement strand
GGAATACACCACGAAGGACAACTTCAAGATTACCCTCGAAGGAATGTACTCTCGCACATTTAATAATATATGGTACGAAAACCTTGCCCTCGTTGATAAGGGCGAAAAGGTGTATGCTGTGAGTGCCGATTTCCCTCACAGTGCCACTACTTACTACAGTCGCGACTTGGGTTCTTACAACAGTATCATCCGCATGACGAACACCAACCGCGGACACAGCTATTCGCTGAGTGCTAAGTTGGAGAAGAAGTTCCGTTTCGGTCTCGACCTCATGGCAAGTTATGCTTTCGGACATTCCTATTCAGTGAATGATGGAACCAGCTCAACTGCCACTTCCAACTGGGGTTACTATTATTGTGTGGATCCTAATCAGAATACTGTTTCCTATTCCATGTATGACCAGCCTCACAAAATCACAGCACAGATTGGCTACAACTCCAAGAAGTATGCAGCAGGACGCTTGCAGACGCATGTGAGTGTGGTTTATCATGGCAACAGCGGACAGCGCTACAGCCTCGTGATGAGTGATGCACAGAGTTCTTCGTTCAATGGCGATTATCGCACGGGCAATACGCTCCTTTATATCCCTAACGACTACGAACTGGGTGCCATGAAGTTTGTCAGCGAAGCCGACCGTAAGCAGTTTGCCGAGTGGATTAGGGATGATGATTACGCCAGAAACCATCGTGGACAATATGCAGAGCGCAACTCCAACCTCTGCAAGTTTGAGCATCGCGTCGATGTCCATTTTGCTGAGGACTTCTACTATCTGAAGAATCGTGGCAGTAAGATTGAACTTGTGGTTGACATCATCAATTTTGCCAACTTGCTCAACAAGCACTGGGGCACGTACTATTCAAGTTCTTACAACCAGAACATCCTGCAAGTCACTTCCACCAGTTTCGACGACAATGGCGACCGCGTGGGCACTTACAAGTTCATGGGCAACTCGCCAACCGTGAGCGACTTCTACAGCCGCTGGCATTTGCAGGTGGGTGCTCGTGTCACCTTCTAAAACTTTTTCAAAATACGCTTTATTTTTTGTTAAAAACGAGGGAAGCATCTAAGAAGTGCTTCCCTCGATTGATTCTTTGTCATTTCTTAACAGCTCATTATCAGATTTTTGCAAATAAATTCGTAATTTTGCAGCCGAATTAAGAAACTAAGTAGTATAGAAGGCGTGAAACGTGAAGATTTTGAAATCATGGCTCCTGTGGGGTCGAGAGAAAGTTTGGCGGCGGCAATCCATGCTGGTGCGAATTCCGTGTATTTCGGCATCGGAAAGCTCAATATGCGCTCCCATTCGGCGAGTGCCTTTGGCATTGACGACTTGAAGGACATCGCTGCCATTTGTCAGAAAGCGGGATTGAAGAGCTATCTCACGGTGAATACAATCATCTACGGTGAGGACCTCGACACGATGCATGAGATAGTGGATGCAGCCAAGGAAGCCAAGATTTCTGCCGTGATTGCTTGCGACGTGGCAGTGATGATGTATTGTCAGCAGGTGGGACAGGAGGTGCACCTCAGCACGCAGTTGAACATATCGAATGTGGAGGCACTGAAGTTCTATGCTCAGTTTGCCGATGTGGTGGTGCTGGCTCGAGAATTGAATATGTGGCAGGTGAAGGACATCTACGACCAGATTGTAGAGCAGCAAATCAAGGGACCTTCAGGTCAGTTGGTGCGCATCGAAATGTTCTGCCACGGTGCCCTTTGCATGGCGATTAGTGGTAAGTGTTATCTCAGTTTGCAGAATGCAGGACGCTCAGCCAATCGAGGGGAATGCGTGCAGATTTGTCGTCGTGGCTATGAGGTGAGAGATGTGGAGACAGGTACGGAGCTGAAGGTGGACAATAAATATATCATGTCGCCAAAAGACCTGAAGACGATTCGCTTCATCGATGTGATGATGAATGCAGGCGTGCGTGTGTTCAAGATTGAAGGACGTGCCCGCGGACCTGAATATGTGGAAACCGTGGTGTCGGCTTATAATGAAGCCATCAATGCCGTGCTCGACGGCAGTTTCCATAAGGATGAAGCACGACAGGACCGTTGGGACGAAGAGCTCGCCACCGTGTTCAACCGGGGCTTCTGGGATGGCTACTACCAAGGACAGCGTTTGGGCGAATGGTGTGAGGTGTATGGTTCGAAGGCAACGGAAATGAAGGTCTATGTGGGCAAGTGCATGAAGTATTTCTCCAAGATTGGCGTGGCGGAGTTCTTGATAGAAAATATCGATTTGCATGTGGGCGATAAGATTCTGATTACGGGAACTACGACGGGTGCCCTTATCCAGCATGTGGATGAAATCCGCTTCGACTTGGAACCTGTGCAAACTGCCACCCGAGGGCAACATATCTCCATCAAAGTCAATGAGCGTGT
>OMTC01000387.1 GCA_900313845.1 uncultured Prevotellaceae bacterium | reverse complement strand
TCGGGACCAGAATATCTGAGCGTCTTCAACGGACTCACGGGTGCCGTGATGGATACGAAGGAGTATATACCTGAGCGTGGCATCATGACAGACTGGGGTGACGACCATGCCAACCGTTCAGCCCGCTATCTCGCAGCTGTTGCCTATCTCGATGGCAAGCATGCCAGTGGTATTTTCTGCCGTGGTTACTACACGCGCACAGTGATTGCTGCCTGGGACTGGGATGGCAAAGAACTGAAGAACCGTTGGACTTTCGACACGAGAGAACCCCAATGGGCAAGTTATGCTGGTCAAGGAAACCACAACCTGCGCGTGGCAGACGTGGATGGTGATGGATGCGACGAAATCACCTACGGCTCCATGGCTTTGGACAACGACGGACGTGGACTCTACAACACGGGGATGGGACATGGTGATGCCATGCATCTCACGGCTTTCGACCCTTCAACCGAGCGTTTGCAAGTGTGGGATTGCCATGAAAACCGACGCGACGGAAGTGATTTCCGTGATGCATTGACGGGAGAGGTGATTTTCCAAATCAAGAGTCGTGAAGATGTGGGACGCTGCATGGCTGCCGACATCGACCCTACCCATCCTGGTGTGGAGATGTGGAGCAGTGAGAGTGGAGGAATTCGCAATATCAAAGGTGAGATTGTCACTCCGAAAAATCCTGCTGGAGCATTCGAGGATGAAGGTGACGAAAATGCCCTCCGTGTGCGTGGTGCTCGCATTCCTACTAATTTCGGCGTTTGGTGGGATGGAGATTTGTTGCGCGAGATGCTCGACCATGAGACGGTAAGTAAATATGACTGGACAACGGGCAGAATGAAGAATGTGCAGCATTTCGAAGGTACGCAATTCAACAATGGCACGAAATCCAATCCATGTCTCTGTGCCGACATCATCGGAGACTGGCGCGAGGAAGTGCTGACTCGCAACCGTGAAAGCACAGAATTGCGTTTGTATGTTTCCACCATTCCTACTGATTATCGAATTGATTGCCTGGAGGAAGACATTCCTTATCGACTCAGTGTGGCATATCAGAACACCGCATACAATCAACCTACACAGACAGGTTTCTACTTAGGTCCCGACAAGACCGTTCGTCCTTTCTTGAAGAACAAATAATTCAGACAACTACCGCATAGGATAACATTTTTATTGACAATGGGGAATGACTTTAGCGTGATTGGGACACGTTGAAAGTTGTTCCCCATTATCGTTGTCGTCAATCCCCAATGGCGAAAGAGTGAATCCCCAATGACGAAAGAGTGAATCCCCAATGGCGAAAGAGTGAATCCCCAATGGCGTTTTGATGAGTCCGCTGTGTCTTTTCTTTTAACTTTTTGATAGGCAATGATTGACTTTGTCATTATTATATGTATATTTGCAAAATCAATGCATTTAACCAACAATATGATGAAAAATAACCCACTCTTGCATATTCTTTTACTCAATCAGCACAGAAACTTCATGCATCTGTGGGGATGTTTGTTGGCGCTTCTTTTGACTTTCCATTCTGTTCCCGTTTCTGCCCAATATATATATAATGTGAAAGACTATGGGGCGAAGGGTGATGGTGTGCAGATTGACAGCCGAGCCATCAACGCTGCCATCAATGCTGCCGCGGAGCAAGGTGGAGGTGTGGTGAGCATTCCGAAGGGAACGTATCTCTGCTATTCCATTCGATTGAAAAGCAATATCACGTTGAGGATTGATAGCGATGCGGTGGTGAAAGCGGCAATGCCTACTGAAACGGAAACCTACGATTTGCCTGAGGATAATCCATCGGCGTATCAGGATTTCGGACATAGCCATTGGCAGAACTCGCTGATTTGGGGTATTGGTCTGCATGATGTGTGCATCGAAGGAAAGGGACTGATTGACGGAACTGATGTGCTTTCGAGAGGACGCTCCACACTCAATGGCTTGCCTGTGGCTAACAAGGCTATTGCGTTACGGGATTGCCAAAACGTGCAATTGCGAGATTTGAAAATGCTGCAATGTGGACATTTCGCTTTGTTGCTCACAGGGGTGGATTATCTCACGATTGAAGGCTTGAAAATAGATACCAATCGCGACGGCATCGACATAGATTGTTGTGAGCATGTGCGTGTGAGGGATTGCATGGTGAATACGCTCAACGATGATGCTATTGTACTGAAAACTTCCTACGGACTGAATCGATTGAAATCCACAAAGGACGTGGTGGTGGAACGCTGCGAGGTTTCGGGCTATGATGTGGGTTCTATGACCAACGTGAAATTGGCTCCTGACCAGGATGGTCCTACGGGGCGCATCAAATTGGGAACGGAGAGCAATGGGGATTTTCGTGACATCATCATTCGGAATTGCCGATTCAAACACTGTCGAGGATTGGCTTTGGAAACGGTAGATGGTTCGCAGATGCGGAATATAAGGGTGGAAGATATTGTGATGCACGACATCAACAATGCTCCTTTTTATATCCGCGCAGGGAATCGAAATCGTGGACCAGAGGGATTGAAACCTTCATCCATTCGAGGTGTGCACATTGAAAGGGTCGTGGTGGAAGATGCTGATAGCAGATATGCTTCTATTATTGAAGGAACGACGATGGAATCCATTCAGGATGTGACGCTGAACGATATTCGTTTGCAGTATCGTGGAGACATCACACTTGAGGACGTGGCTCAGCAGCGAGGCAGTAATCCTTTCTTCCTGAATAATCCTCGTATGCAAGGCTATCCTGAACCATCTGCGCATGGCATCCAACCCGCTTCGTGCTTCTCCATTTCGCATGCAAGTGGTGTGAAATTGAAGAATATCGAGATTAAGATTTTGAAAACTGATGAGCGTCCGAAAGTGTATCTGAAGGATGTGAAAGGCATTAAGTTTAAGAATGTGACAGGTGTGAAAAACTTGAAAGTCAGCACCTTGGGTGCGAAAACAATCGACTAAGAGAAGGATGGCTTCGGCGGAACCGAAGCTTACTGAGAAAGAGGAATGAAGAATAAAGAATGAAGAACGATGAAATGAAAAATAGAAAGAGAGCCATAGTTTTGTTGGGGTTGAGCATGGTGCTATGTGTGGTTTGTCATGCTTCGCCGATTGATGCTTTGTTAGAACGAATTGACAGGGGGGCATCGAAGAAATTTCAAACAGAATTAGTGAAAGGTGAGAAAGACTTTTTCGAGCTGAGCCAAAAGGGCAATAAGGTGGTGGTAAAGGGCAATACATACGTGAACATTGCTGTGGGTATCAATTGGTATTTGAAACATCATGCAGGCATTCATTTGACTTGGAATCAGATGCATACGCAATTGCCAAAGCATCTGCCAGCCATGAAGCAGACGGAACGGCATGAAACGGACCTTGCTTTGCGCTATGATTTCAATTATTGCACCTTCTCTTATTCGATGGCGTTTTGGGATTGGGAGCGTTGGCAAGAGGAAATAGACTGGATGGCGCTGCATGGCATCAATATGCCGCTGGCTGCTGTGGGGCACGAATGTGTGTGGCGAAACATGCTGACAAGGTTGGGGTATAGCAAGGAGGAAATCAATCGATTCATTCCTGGTCCTGCCTTCCTTGCGTGGTGGGAGATGAATAACTTGGAGGGATGGGGAGGACCTAACCCTGATAGTTGGTACGAACAGCAAGAGAAGTTGCAAAAGCGGATTCTGCGAAGAATGAAGGAATTGGGCATGCATCCTGTGCTGCCGGGATATAGTGGAATGTGTCCTTCATTTGAAAGCCTCAACGCAGACCCTAAGCAAAAGGGAAAAGACGAGGGAAGTGGTAACTCAGCCGATGAAAACAAGAATGGAGTAGGGACTTCGGGTGAAAGTAATCAATCGAGTCTTCAGCGATGGAATGGTTTTATGCGTCCTGTAGTGCTGATGCCGAGCGATCAGAAATTCGACCAATATGCTAAGCTGTTCTATGAGGAAACGCGGAAGTTGTATGGCACTGCTGACTATTATTCCATCGACCCCTTCCATGAAGCGTCTAATTTGCCAAAGGATTTGAATATCGGCGAGGCTGGGAAGGAAATACTGCGTGCCATGAAGGAATATGGCAATGAATATAGCAAGTGGGTTGTTCAAGGATGGAGCGAGAATCCACGTCCTGAGATGTTGGCTGCTCTGCCTGAGGGAGATGTGTTGGTTCTCGATTTGTTCAGCGAATGTCGTCCGCAATATGGAGCCAAGAATTCTGTGTGGTATCGTCCTGAGGGCTATGGTGCGCACGATTGGCTATTCTGTTTGTTGGAGAACTTCGGAGCCAATGTAGGATTGCATGGAAGAATGGACCAACTCATCCATAACTTCTACGCTGCACGGGAACAATTTTGTGCCCACATGAAGGGATGGGGATTGACGATGGAAGGCATCGAGACCAACCCTGTGATGTATGAATTGATGAGTGAATTGCCTTGGCGTTCGCAACGGATTGACAAGGAGGAATGGGTGAAGCAATACGTGAATGCACGCTATGGATTGAACGGAAATCAAGTTGCGGCATAACGTTTGAAAAATGCGGAAAAACTCTATCAAGCATGGAAGATTTTGGCGGATGGCATCTATAATTGTCCCGATGGAAACAATCAACAAGGACCTCACGAGAGTATCTTTTGCTCGCGTCCTTCGCTGAATAGTTTTCAGGCTTCGTCGTGGT
>OMTC01000382.1 GCA_900313845.1 uncultured Prevotellaceae bacterium | reverse complement strand
CTGAATGGCACTACCATGTGGGTGGGTGATTCTACCATTGGCAAGAGCCATCTGAAAAATATTTGTGGAAAATGGCTCAGTACATTGAGAAACCAAGACGCACAGATGCGCCAAGTGGAAGCGCAATGGAAAAAGGAAAAGGAACAGTCGAACCAAAGCAAGCAGCTGAAGGCGACTCGCCCTGAACTCCCTATTCGCTATCTGCCTTCGAATCTCTCCACCTCGCAACTGGTAACTCGTTTGCAAAATGCCAAAGACCAGGTCCCTACCCTGCTTGAGGATGGAACAGCAGGTCCTCAGGTGGATATGCCTTTGCATCTGATTACGGTTGAGCCTGACATGATTAGCATGGAAATGGCTCTGAAACGTGACTACAGCAATTATGTGTCTTACTTGGTAAAGTCGTTCGACAATGAGGATGCAGGACAGGATTTCAAGAACGATACCAGCACAAACGGCGAGGTGCAGGTGTATTGGAATCAATCGTTGGCAGGCACATGGCGCTCCTTCGACAAGTTGGTGCTGAGCAATGTAGGCAGCGGTATGGAATACAGAATGATGATATTCCCTGCTCCAAGCAGTTATTTTCAGATGGAAGAAAAGAGCGGATTCTTCGACCATCCAGAATGGACTACGAACATTGAGGAAGTTGCTGAAATAATTGGCGGCACGAATCCTTTTTGGGGAACCATTTATTGTCCTAACCTCATAACCGCCATGGACCAGTGGTGCGAAGAGCGCATGGAACAGGCAAAGGAAGACGATAAAGACAAGTTCCTCGATGTGATTCGAAGACGTGACCGTCAGAAGGGTTTTGAAGGTGGCATTGCTTATTCCATCTTGGAGAACAGAGACAAATTCTTCAATCTTCCAGTGAAAAAACTGAAGAATGGAAAGGTGGTGCGAGTAGTTCGTGCGTCCAAAAACGCCATCAAATTTGCATACTATATTGCAGACCTTTGCAGCGCAGGTGAAATAGTCACCTTGAAAGACGAGGTGGTTGCTTACATGGAGAGGCAAAAGCGTGGACTAAGAAATGTGAGCGCAGGCTTCAAGCAATACTCCAACTCAACCATGCAGCAATTCAATCGACTACCAGAACGTTTCACGAAGCAGCATGTCAAGGACTTGTTCCCAGACATCAACTTGGAAACGCTCAAGAGCAAACTGATGCGGTGGAAGAATGAAGGCTTGTTGCATTACGACTCGAAGAATCATGTCTATATCAAACTGACGCAGACACTGAAATAAACAAAGATGCCGCCTTTCCGGGATGGATTGGCGGCATTCTTATTGCCCTTTTCTGCAAAGAGCGGGTTGGTTTTAATTGACTTAAATGAGTTTTCGATGTAGTAAATGATTTTCTTAGATACGAATGTGTTTGCGAAATAAAATTTGTTTGTACGGAATTAATGTTGTTCTTAAGGAAGTAATGTTGTTTCTACTAAATGTTTTTTGAACTTATTATGTATCTTTGTGTTACTTGAAATTGCGGGTCAGTCAATAGATTTTTAGGGCTGGATTGCTTCTGGGGAGAAGGTCCATCTTGTTGTTATGGTTGAAATACTTAATGAGTTGTGTTGAAATAGATTTTTAGGGCTGCGGGTGTTGATTGATATTTGGTGTGTTGTTTATTTTCCGATGAGTCGTCCGTTGACTATGTAGAAGCCTGTTGGTAGTTCGCGGAGGTCGGCTGCTGTGTGGTAGGTTCCTACGCGTATGCCTTGGAGGTTGTAGATGGGTGTTTCGAGTGGCTTGGTGTCGGGTGTGAAGGCGTGGATGGCGTCGTAGATGGGCTTGTAGTAGGCTGTGTGCTCCATCTTGATGTCGGTGATTCCCATGAGTTGCAGCATCTTTTCTGCGTAGCGTGTTCCGAGGATTCTGTAGCCTTCTGCGATGAAGTGGAGATGGTCGGTGTTGCCTTTGCAGTTCTCGGAGGAGATGACGTGTGCTGTTGGGATGGTCTTCTGGATGTTGTTGATGATGTTGTTGTGTCCCCAGCATGCGCCTCCTTGTGCCTGGTCGAGGAGTTGTCCTACGAGGAGTGGTGTGTCTTCAGCCTTGAGGTTGAGGTCTGTGAGGAGGTCGTTGTAAAGGGTCTTGACTTTGTTTGGCCATTGCTGGTCGCCGTTGTTGCTGCATCCTTGGTGGAGGAGCATTCCTTTGATGACTCCTGAGCGTGCTGCTATGCGGGCACATGCGACGAGTTTCTGGTATGGCTTGTTGCCGTATTCTTGCATGTAGTTCTTGAACCAGTCGGCTTCGTTTGCGAGTGTTGCTGGGTCGAAGTCTTTCATGAGGTGCTCTATTCTGCATCCTCCTATTGCTACGTTGATGATGCCGACGGTGATGGAGTCTGGGAGGTTTGCCACCATGGTGCGTCCGAAGTAGTCGCAGGGTGTGAGTCCTGTGTAGGAGCGGCAGAGGGGTGGATATGCT
>OMTC01000381.1 GCA_900313845.1 uncultured Prevotellaceae bacterium | reverse complement strand
CAAAGAGAGATTGCTCTTGTCGGTCACCTTTCCCAATCCCTTCTGAAGGGCATCCACAGCATCCTTGTTTTTCTTCAGCTGATAATAGCCTATGCCGAGGTAGTAATAATAAACGGGGTCGGATGAATTATAATCCACAGCCGTCTTGCAGAGGCGCACCACCTCCATCGTGTCGTCTTCCTGAATGGCGTAGGAAAGCAACTGATTGCGGGCCAGTTCCTGTTCGGGGTCGATGTCGAGCATCTGCCAAAGCACAGGTTTCACGGACTCCTTCGGTGCATCGCGAGTAATCATATAGCGGGCACAGAGTTCTGCCACGCGTGTATCTTTCTGCGGATAAGTCAGCAACTTGCGAAGCAAAGGAAGCACTTGGGTTGTATCAGAATTCTCCTGAATGCTCTGTAAACAAATACCTTGCAAGAAGCGAACTCGCGTATCATCATCCAGTTGCGTATTCACGATGAGTCGCTCCATCGCATCCTGATAGAGAGAATCCTCACCTTTCATCTGATAGTAGTTGGCAAAGGACAGTTGAAGTGCCAAGTTGTCGGGATGCTCCTTCTCTATCTCCTTATACACAGCGTATGCCTTGTCGAGCTTACCATTATCTGCATAGAGGTCACCAATCAGCACCTGATAGCGCACATCATTTGGATATTCCTCAGCCAATTCCGTCATTTCAGCATACGCCTTCTTCTCATCCTTCATCTGCACATAGTTGCGGAACTTCTGCATGGACAATTCCTCACTCTTCCCTTCGAGGAGTTCCACACGGTCGAGCGTTTTCACCACATTGGCATAATCCTGCTTCTTGTTGTACAACTCGCCCAGCATCCACAACACATCGGTCTTGCGAGGAAACTTCTTCGACAAGCGTTCCAGCTCAGCAATAGCATCTTCATCGCGATTCTTATTTACATAGAGAGCCACCAAAGCCTGACGCACCCAATAATTGTCATCGTCCAACTGGGAAGCCTGTTCCAACATACTCACCGAAGCAGAGTCATTGTGCAAGAAATGCTCATAGTTCGACAACTTGTAGTAAGCACCCACCAACTGCGAATCGAGTGCCAAGGCATGATGAAACAAATCGTATGCCTCTGCATGCTTTTCCTGATGAAACATTTTGAGTCCCTCCATAAAGAAAGCATACGCCTTCTCCTTAGCTGTCTCAGCCTGCAAATTCGTTCCATCCTGCACATCCGTCACCGACTGCACATCACTTTGCCGCTGCGCACCACCCTTCTTTTGAGCCATCATACCAACAGCCCAAAGCAGCACCACAACCACAAGTATATATTTTTTACATTTCATTCTAAATTCTTCATTTTTTTGCAAGCCTCGGTTCCCCCAAAGCCCTCCTTAGTTTTTTCGTAAGCCCTGCTTATGCCGAAGCCCTCTTAGTTTTTTTGTAAGCCCTGCTTATGCCGAAGCCCTCCTTAGTTTTTCTGTAAGCCTCGGTTTTGCCGAGGCCACTCTTCATCTATTTGCCCGTATGCCCAAATCCTCCAGCACCGCGTTCCGTCTCGTCGAGCACTTCCACATCGTCCCATTCCACCTGCTCAAACCTCGAAACAATCATCTGAGCAATGCGCTCCCCATCGTTGATAACAAAGGGTTCAGAACTGAGATTGATAAGCACCACGCACACCTCACCACGGTAGTCGGCATCGATGGTTCCTGGAGAATTCAGCACAGTGACACCCTTCTTGATAGCCAACCCACTGCGAGGACGCACCTGTGCCTCATAACCTTTTGGCAATGCCATAAACAGTCCCGTAGGCACCAAACAGCGTTCCATGGGTTTCAACGTAATCGGAGCATCAAGATTGGCTCTCAAGTCCAATCCCGCCGACTGTTCAGTCTCATATTTAGGTAGTTCGTGTTTCGAACGATTGATAATCTTAACTTGCATGATGAAAATAAGGAAATGATGAATGAATGCACACTCAACACAATACATTATTAAATAAGTTGCAAAATTACGCATTTCCAATGATTTTTCCGCTTTTTTCTCCTCTGAATTGCAAAACTTAATGTAAATTTGCATTTCTTAAACAATTCACACATCATTCTCCAATGGCTTTCGTCAATCTAAAGCTTCTACTTTCTCAGCAACCTTCGGCTCCGCCAATTGCTCTGTAAGTTTCGGCTCTGCCGATTTCTCAGCAAGCTTCGGCTTCGTTAATTTCTCCGTAAGCTTCGGCTCTGCCGAAGCCATTCACCATCCATCATCCATCATCCATCATTCCCCCATGAACTGGCATCAACTCATTTCCAACATACGTCTCGGCCAAGAGCATCTTCACATCCAGCGCAAGGACGACCGCACGGAATTCAAGCGCGATTACGACCGACTCATCTTCTCGGCTCCTTTCCGTCGTTTGCAAAACAAAACACAGGTATTCCCTCTCCCAGGCAGCATCTTCGTCCACAACCGCCTGACGCACTCCCTCGAAGT
>OMTC01000379.1 GCA_900313845.1 uncultured Prevotellaceae bacterium | reverse complement strand
AAACCCAACTCACCACCATGAGCAGCACTCACCTTATCTTCTGAATACATCAAAGCCAAAGTGGAGAACTGCGACTGACCACTATTTACACGTTCAGTGTATTCTCGCAATTCATCCTTCACTCGATTGATTTCATCGATAGAGATTTTTGGATTGATGACCATCACTTGCACCTCATACTTCGTAGGGATAAAAGGAATACTATCTTCAGGAACATCCTTGAAGTACTGACGAACCTGAGCAGGAGTCACTTTGATATCCTTCACCAGATTCTTACGAACTTCCGAGATGAGATACTCGTTCCTCACCATATCGTATAGTTGCTCACGAATCTGAGTGGTGGTCTTTCCGAAGTACTCCTCCATCTTTTCCTTCGAGCCAATCTGCTGAATGTAATAGCTGACTCTTCGCTCCACATCCTGAAGCACTTCGCTATCAGTTACTTCCACACTGTCGATGGCAGCTTGATGAAGAAACAGCTTCTGAACAGCCAATTGTTCTGGAATCACGCAATAAGGGTCTCCATCGATACGTTGGCCCATCGACTGAGACTCAAGTCTTGCCTGTTCCACATCCGACTTGAGAATAGCTTCCTCTCCTACTACCCAAATCACCTCGTCAATCACATTGTCTTGTGCTTGAAGCGGAAGCGAAAGCAGTAGAGCACTGGCAAAAATTGCTAATATCTTACGCATTAATTTCATTCAAGGGAGTTTCTTTAAATGAAGAATGAAGAATTATGAATTAAAAAACTTCATCCTTCACTATTTCAATGCTTATTTACCGTTGCCAAAACACTTTCGTCAATGTCAACAGGATATTTCTTTCTGAGACCTTCTACCCATGCCTTTTCACATTCCTGCTGGTAGTCGGTTGTGACCTGTCCCTTCACATCTTTGTAAGTTTCAGGCTTTTTCAGTTTCTTTCCAAACACGTCGGTAGCAGGATAATCCTTCATAGGCTTATATTCTGTACCTGTATTGAAAACCATATTATCGACAGTCTTGCTGTCACCCTTCTTGTAGATGCCATGCTCCACACGAATCACCTTCACAGAATCATTGTTCAAGCCCTTGACAATCGTTGTTGGCCAATCCTCTTCCTTCACACCCTTCACCAACTTCTTGGCAGTTGCTATCACAGCGTCATCCTTACCATGGAGAATCAAACCGCGGAAACGAGGCTCGTCAAAAGCATATTTCTTCTTGTTTGCCTTGAAATATTTGGCAAGACCTGCCTCATCCTTTGCTGCAACATCCCAAATCTGATTCTTGCTGATTTCATACATCAAAGTACCGTCATAGTACTCCTGAGCCAAATTCTTGGAATCGCTATCTTTTGAAATCAAATCATCATAATAACGACCAATAATCACATCACGAGAAACGCCTTCCTTCTTAGCAACGGAGTCAATCAATGCATTGGCAGAAGCTTCCTTTATACCACGCTGCTCCAAGAATTTCAAAATGTTATCATGATGGAATTCGTATGATTCAAATGGATGACGGTCTTCCATCTTGATAATGTGATAACCTACCGTCGATTTGATTGGTTCCGACATTTCACCTTTTTTCAAAGCGTAAGCAGCCTTTTCAAAATCTGGAATCATCATACCCTTACCAAACTGACCGAGAGAACCGCCACGAGCAGCAGAACCTTTATCATCACTGCAATTCTTGGCAACCTCAGCAAAGTCTGCACCACCCTTCAGCACTTCATAGATAGAGTCGATACGTGCTTTAGCAGCCTTCTGAGCAGCTTCATCTGCATCCTGGCGAAGCAAAACAAGAATATGTGATGCTGTGAGCATATCCTGACCTGCAAAGTGCTGAGCTGTTTGCTCGTATGTGTTGCGTGCTTCACGCTCAATGAAATCGCTATCCACCAAAGTTGGAATCACCATCTGCTCCTTATAGCCAAACAATTCCTTACGAATGGCCGAAATGGTATCGATACCTGCATCCTTAGCAGCCTCAACTTTCAATTTGAAATCAACAAACAGCTGAACATAATCTTTCACATCCTTTTTGTCAAGAACGCCATCTGCATTGTTCTTGTTGAAAGAGTATTCAAATTCAGAACGAGTAATTGGGTTTCCATTGATATGCATCAGAACAGGGTCATTGCTCTGGGCAAAAGCAGAAAGTCCCATCAAGGCACCAACTGCAAAAAGTGCAATTTTTTTCATTATTTTTTTTATGTTTCTTTTTTCACAATTTGGCTGCAAAGATACAAATAAAAAACATAAAAAAGGTTCCCAAAACCTTGGGAACCACCTTATATAATTAATTTTTAACACTTTTATGTTTGCGTTAACTTAAAATCGACTTGATATGAGTGAAGCGTGAAAGCCTCTCCCAGCCTCCCCAAGGGGAGGAGAAAAGCCATCCGGAAGGCATTTTTCACTTTTCACTTTTCATTATTCACTTACTTGGTCGCCTTCGGCTCGAAATGAAGTTTATAATTGAAACGTATT
>OMTC01000378.1 GCA_900313845.1 uncultured Prevotellaceae bacterium | reverse complement strand
CAAGTACTTCATTTTCAACTGAATCACTTGCTCGTAATCTATCTGAGTCAGTCCATTCAGTTCTTGCTGCTTCATCATGAAGGTCTCCATCTGCAACTTATCGTCAAGCTTTGGAAGCGCATTCAGGTCGCAATAGAGTGGATGGAAAGCATAAATACTGATGGAGTTGTAAGGATAGCTGTCTTGCCATGTTCCTGTCATCATCGTATCGTTGATAGGCAAAATTTGCACGGCATGCATACCCACGCTGGCTGCCCAACCAATCATACGCTTCAGGTCTCCGAAGTCACCCACGCCATAGCTCTTTTCAGTACGCAACGAGAACACAGGAATAACAACACCTGCACATTTCCAATTGTGGAGAGAGAAGCGAGCATCTACATCTGACTTCACCCACATCTGTCCATTTTCAAGTTTCAGTGAACTGATGAGGCGATATGTTGCCTTCGTCATTGACAATCACATACTTATATTCAATAGGTTTGTAGATTTCTTCAGCATCCAGATTGATGCCCCATTCTTGCAAACCAATCAAGCTCATCTTCACAGGAGAATCCCAATTGCCTAATTGCGAACAGTTGCCACAGATAGCCAAATGCTGGTTTTTCATGAGGCGAGGTTCAACGATGCGCAGTTGCAAGGTCTTGTTGAATGCTGGCAAAGCCTGAGTCAGGATTTCTCCGTGAGAAGCCACACTGTCCGTGAAAGCACTCGAGAAGAGTGGGAGTGTTTCAGGGATAGGACGCCAGTAATCGGCAAGGATATAGCTGCGAGCTTCATCATTGATTCGTTTATTGCTGACAACCCCATTGAGCAATAAGGTGTGAGGAGCTATTTCCCATTCCGTCCAGATCAGTTGACCATCGCGATAAACGGCATATTGATAACTAAGCTTATCTCCGACTTCAGCTGATTTCAGTTCTATATCAGCTGCCCATATAGCTCCATCGAAGGTGTTGAGCTCGTATTCTTTCCCGTTAATGATAACCCTTAGTTCTTCGCCCCATTGGGTCTTATACTCTATTGAAAAATGAAATGTCATATTCTTTTTGTGTGCTTCAAAGGTTAGTAAATATTTCTAAAAGTTTGGTTTTATTCTTTACAGTGAAGACAGGTTTACAACTATAATTTCTTGTTTTAATCTGCCAAAAGTTTGTTGATGAAATCATCCAATTCATCATCAAGCCCTTTCAGTAATTCGTCTCCGCTCATCGTCACAGTATCACTATCCACAACGAGCAAATCTCTCACACTTTCCTTGTCGTCATCAACCAGCACAAAGGAGAACGGACGGAACAATTGAAGGTTGTCGAATGCTTTTGCTCCTTTCAATTTGTTCAATTCTTGAATCAAAGCCTCGGAAATGAGTTTCGAGAATTCGTCTTTGTCGAGTTCCTCATATCCTTCCACACTCGTTTTCGACAGCTCCAAATCGTTGTCGTCAAAAACAATCACCTCGCCCGTTTCGGCATTAGGCTGAATGTGGAAGTCGGTGATGACTTCCTCGTTTTCGAGTTTTTGGACTTTCTCAATGGCTTCCTTGATGAGAGTTGCCAACTTGGCTGAGATTTGTGGAGAAACTTTCATGGTTGTAATCTGAACTGTTGTTTGATGTTTCAGGGCGCAAGCGCTATTTTAAGTTTCAAAGGCGCAAGCGCCGTTTCAGGTTTCAGGGCGCAAGCGCCGTTTCAATTTAGTGTAAACATCCGGATGGCTCTTCTCCTCCCCTCGGGGAGGCTGGGAGGGGGCCTACACTAGTGAAGAAAACTCCTTATTGATGGCTTGGAGTTCATCGCGGATAGCTTTCAGGCGGTCAATCACTTCAATCTGTTTGCTGGCGCTATCGTTGCCTTTGTCGCGCTTCATCATCTGGCGTGCACCTTCCAGCGTCATACCGCGTTCTTTCACATAGTGATATACTGTGCGAACCACTTCGATGTCGTCCTTTGTGTATTGGCGAACGCCACGTCCACTTTTCTTAGGATTAATCTGAGGGAACTCCTTCTCCCAAAAGCGGAGAAGGGATTCGCTCACGTCGAACATCTTAGCTACTTCGCTGATGGAGTAGTAGAGCTTGAGTTCTTTATTGAGGTTTAAAGCCATCTTCTTATCAATTATTTCTTTGGAATATTTTTCAAAATCTCCAATACGTAATTATAGAATCTGCCTACGGATGGAATGAAGCAGCGTTCGTCTGGAGTGTGAGGAGAACGGAGGGTAGGACCGATGGAAGCCATGTCCATTTCTGGATAGTTCACACCAATGATACCGCATTCGAGTCCTGCATGACAAACCTCCACTTTTGGTTTCTGTCCATACATCTTTTCGTAAACCTGTGCCATTTCTGCCACGAGCGGAGACGAGGTGTTTGGTTGCCAACCGCTGTATCCACCTTCGAATTCCACTTTCATGCCAGCCATCGAGAAAGCTGCACAAAGTGAGTTGCAGAGCCATGTCTTCATGCTGTCGCGAGAACTGCGGGCAAGAATGTCGATTTCTGCTTCGCCGTCAGCGATGTCGATGATGGAAAGGTTGGAAGAAGTCTCCACAATGTGAGGAATGGTAGGGATGTAGCGGAGAACACCATCGTGAGCAGCCATGATGGCATTGATGATATTCACTTGCACGTCTTCAGGAATCACCTTCTCTGGCATGTCGCATGGCTCTATGTTGAGCTCGATGTTTCCGTGTTCAATTTCTATGTATTCCTCATTGAAGAGTGTCTTGCATTTTACAACGAGTTCCTTCAGTTCTGCAACCTTTGCAGATGGAGTCACCACCACCACATCCTCTTCGCGAGGGATGGCATTGCGCATGTTTCCACCATGCCAACTGCACACTCTTGCCAACTCAAGATTGACCGCTGCAAAGAGCAGACGACCCATCAATTTGTTTCCGTTGGCACGTCCTTCATTGATTTCGAGTCCCGAGT
>OMTC01000018.1 GCA_900313845.1 uncultured Prevotellaceae bacterium | reverse complement strand
GATAACAGGTACTACGACAGGTGCCCTTATCCAGCATGTCGATGAAATACGCTTCGACTTGGAACCAGTGCAAACTGCCACCCGAGGGCAACATATCTCCATCAAAGTCAATGAGCGTGTACGCCCTAACGATAAGCTCTATGTGATGCAGAAACGCTCGCTGAGCAGTATGTGATAAATGAAGAATGAAGAATTAGACCATCCGGAAGGAACATTCTTTATTCTTCATTCTTCATTCTTCATTAAAAAAAATCATTTTTTTTGTAACTTTTTTAAATCTCAATCGTCTTAATACTTAGAGAGATGAAGGAAATCAGTTTTCGAAACGATGTTTTGCCACTGAAAGACAAGCTCTTCCGACTGGCACTTCGTATCACTCTCAACCGAGAGGACGCGGAGGACATTGTGCAAGAAACGCTGATTAGAGTGTGGAAAGAATGTCAAGAAGGCAAAGAAATAGACAATGTTGAGGCTTTTTCCCTCACGATTTGCCGAAACTTGAGTCTCGACCATAACGCCAAGCTGGAACAAAGGAATGTCGCTTTCGACGAAGATGTTCACGACCAGCCCGACACTACTCGCTCGCCCTTTGAGGAAATGGTTGACCACGAGCGCTTTCAGATGCTCAACGCCTTGATGAATTCCCTGCCCGAGAAGCAACGCACTGCCATGCAGCTGCGCGATGTGGAAGGCAGAAGCTACAAGGAAATAGCTGAGGTGATGCAGATTTCTGAATCCGACGTAAAAGTTAACATTTTCCGAGCGCGAAAAGCTATGAGAGAAAAATTACAGCGCTAAGCGTTGAAACTTGAAACTTTAGCTCTGCGTAGCCAAACTTGAAACTTGAAACTTGAAACGGCGCTTGCGCCCTGAAACCTGAAAAAAAGACATCCAAGATGGATTACAAATACATAGAACAACTGTTGGACCGCTACTGGGAGTGCCACACCAGCGAGGAAGAAGAGCAGATTCTCCGTTCATTCTTCGCTCAGAAGGATGTGCCTGCACACCTCATTCAGTATGCGCCATTGTTTGCTTTTGCCAAGGAAGCCAAGGAAGAGCATGTGTCGGCAGATTTCGACAAGCGCTTCGCTGAAATCCTGGCAGAAGAAGAACACAGCCACGAAACTGTTCGCACGCAAGCACGTACAATTTCGTTCCGCAAGCGCATCGCACCATTCCTTCAGGCTGCTGCCGTCGTGGCTGTGGTGCTCACTATCGGAGGTGCTGCTGAAAGAGCCATTGGAGGTGCACATCAGGAGGAGGGAACCGCTGCCCCTGTCGTTGCTAACACGTACATTCGTTCGGAACGTGTGGCTGAGGTCGTTACTCCTGCTGAAACCAAGAACGAGGCAACCGCTATTGCACAGTCAGATTCCATGTCGCGTGTGCAGGTGGGTGTTGACGTTCAAATCACGGAAAACTAATTCATTCGATACTTTTACTTTACTAATATTTAATTAAACATTCTGCTACTTAAAACGAAGTTTGAAGCTGTGAAGTTTCCAACTCTCTCGAAATCAAAAAACTTGATACTGGTTCGATGAAGAACCAGGAAAGCCTCACCTCCTCAGGTGGGGCTTTTTCGATGCTAAGTAATGATAAAAAACACGAATCCATCGGAAGAAATGTGATATATTCATTTATCTTGAGATATATAATACACATCTTCCTTGTTAATTGCGTATTATTTGCATACTCGATAATTTGGAGCCATTATTGTGGTTTACATCTGAGCCATCTGTGGTTTTTATTTACAGCAATCCAAGTGGATGAGGATGGGGGAAATGTATCATCATGTCAATTTTTTGTGATTTGTTTTTGTTTATTTTGCTGATTATCGTATATTTGCGGAGAATAATCTTAATACGATAAGGAAATGAAAATCACTATGGTATAAACTAAATAACTAACAATTATGAATGACTTGAAGACTTTATTTAAGAGTATCATCGTTTGCTTCATGCTCATGCTTTGTGGCAGTGTGAGAGCTGAAGGCGGAAGCTATACGATTGTATTTGGGAACAAGTTAAAGGGACCTCAACCACTAACTTCTTCGATTTCTGCTGCCACCACCATTTCAGATGGATTGGAGTATGTGGAGCCTAACCCCTATACGGTGGATGTGGGAAACTGTTACTATGGCGACTCCACGACTTGTATCCGCATCGGCAAGAGTGGTAAAACATCGAAACTGACGATAAGTTTGTCGAAAACAGGACAGGTTCATGCAACGAATGTAAAGGTGCGATGCAAGTGTTACGGTACGTTAAATAACTGGAATGCGATACTGGCAGTCAATGGTGCTGCAAGCCAGACCACAAGCGTAAACGAAAAGGTGCATGAGTTTGAGTTGAATACCGACATTGAAGAAATCATTTTGGAGGGTTCTGCTGCCATTCTCATCTATTCCATCACCGTGAATTATGATGGTGGTTCCTCCTTGCCAGAACGTAAGGACCCAGGATTAGCATTCAATCCTACTTCGATAACCATTGTAAGCGGAGAGTCTTTGGTGGCACCAACACTGACAAATAATGGCGATGGGGAAGTGGAGTTCTCTGTGGATAACAAAAGCGTGGTGAAGGTTGACTCACTGACGGGTGCATTGACTGTGATGGGCTCAGGAACTGCCACCGTGACGGCTATCTCGAAAAAGACGGCTTATTTCTTGGCTGATACGGCTTCCTATACCGTCACCATCCTTCCGAAAGATATCATCGACTTGAGAGGAAAGAGCGAATCCATCACGTTTACCGACTTCCATTGTTTGGGCGATCAATATACAATGCCTATCCAAGGAGGATGGATGGCAAACGATAACGTGGTTTATGGTGGATGGAGAAAGCTGGACTGCATGAGTACATCTGACAATTTGCTTGCACTGAAGAAAGCGTGTGGTGTATTCGCATCTCCAGTCATTAAGAGCGACAGGGGCGTGAAGCTGGTTGTGACATGCGGTAGCTGGATTCAGAACTTCAAGATGGAGATGGATGGTGCGACTGAAACGACATCCTATGGTAGTGGACTATATCAAAAAGACTCTCTCTCTACTTCATCCACCGAAACCTCTTTCTTCTTCTATGGCGGTAGTGGCTCAACGGTGGTGAAAAGCATAGAAATCATCCCATTCACAGAAGATGACATTCCTCTTCCATCCTTCTCTGTTGCCGGTGGCTGTTACCATGAGACTCAGACGGTGAGTCTTAATGTTGCCGGTGGATACACCATTTATTACAGTACAGATGGGTCTGACCCAAGCATTGAATACACCGAACCAATCAGCGTGACATCTTCTTCGTCGATTAAAGCCATAGCGAAGGATGGGGAAGGAAATGAAAGCGAGGTGGCAAAGGCAACATACACTATAGAATCTATTGAGTCGATGAAGACGTATGAAGGCATTGGTGCGCTGATAAATGCAAGACCAACAGTCAAGTGCATCCTGAAACTGACGAACGCTCAGGTGCTTTATGCATCGGGTACCAATGTGTATGTGAGGGATGAGACAGGCGCGATGACCTTCTACAAATGTGGTTTGCTCTATGAACAGGGACAAATCCTGAACGGAAGCGTGATCGTCTCATACCTGAAATATCACGACATTCCAGAAGTGACATCGGTGAGTGACAACCAGTTGGTTGCGACAGAAGGTACGGCAGTTCCGAAGGAGGTGGCAGTGAGTGATGTATCGCTCAAGAACTATGTATGCGACTATGTGAAGGTGAGAGGCATTTACGATGGTTCGAACGAATTCTCTGTGTTGCAAGATAATTATAGACTCTACATCAGTAATCAACTGAAGATTTACGACATCAACCTATCCACCGTGGGGCATGGTGCAGAAGTGGAGGTGTCGGGCATCGTGGTTCCTTACACCACTTCCGACACATATTATTGGTCACAACCGAAATTGGCTGTGATGAAGATTGAAGTGATTACTCCAGCTCCATTGTCGATTCCAACTTACAACAACATTGACGATCTGATTTCTGCTGCGCCAAAGGGCAGATTCTATCTGATGCTCAACGATGCTCTGGTGCTCTATGCTGGCGCGAACGACATGTATGTTAAAGATGCTACGGGTACTATCAATTTCTATGAATGTGGTCTTGAGTATAAGACGGGACAGGTGTTGAACGGAAAGATTCTGGCTCACTACGAGCACTTCAGACGCCTCATTCCAGAGATTTCAAAGGTAACCGAACAGCAAGTGACAGCAGTGGATGGTACTGCATTTCCATTGGATGTGAGCAGTACGGACATTTTGGGCGGTGAATATACGAGCGAGTTTGTGACAACGACGGGTACACTGGTCATCGATGCAGAAAATGGCATGAACTACCTCTCGGATGGAACGACTCAGGTGTCGATTTACAACAATCGCTTCAATCTGCCTGATATCGACTTAACGAAGTATGAGGAGGGAACACGGTTGACAGTGACGGGCATCGTTGTTCCTAAGAGTAGTTATCCAAATCCTAGCATTCCTCAAATCGCATTGCTCTCCATCGGAACCACTTCGGCTGAAGTGAACTACTATGGCGACTGCAACTTGGATGGTTCTGTCAATATCAGCGACGTTGTTCAGCTTGTCAATTACATCTTGGGCAATGGAGATGGTTCAGGCGTGTTCAGCATGCTCAATGCCGATGTCAATGGGGATAGGAATGTTAATATCATTGATGTAGTTGAAGTCGTCAACATGATTCTCAACAATGAATTGAGGCCTCGAACCAATAGCGGTACTTCGGAGTAAAACTTGTTTTCCGAGTAAGAAAGTCGGGAGAAAAGGAGTGTATTATGGAAAAATACACTTATCTTTGTGGCATGAATCATGAAGAGTGTCACTCCCGACTTTTTTAGAAAGAATACGATGTCAGAACTTACATTCAACGGAGGAGAGCGTGTCCGTATGGGGCGCATAGAGGTGATTTGCGGGTCGATGTTCTCGGGCAAGACCGAGGAATTGATTCGTCGTTTGCGCCGTGCCCAGTTTGCACGTCAGCGTGTGGAGATTTTCAAACCGAGTATCGACGTGCGATACAGTGAAGAGGATGTGGTGTCGCATCAGGGCAATTCCATCCTTTCCACGCCTGTCGATTCTTCGCAGAGCATCCTGCTGCTCGGTAGCGAGAGCGACGTGATTGGCATCGATGAGGCTCAGTTCTTCGACGAAGGCATCGTGGAGGTGTGCAACGAACTCGCCAAGCGAGGTGTGCGTGTGATTGTGGCAGGTCTCGACATCGACTATTTGGGCAATCCCTTCGGTCCCATGCCGAAGTTGCTTGCCATTGCCGACGACGTGACGAAGGTGCATGCCATCTGTGTGCGCTGTGGTGCCTTGGCATACGTCTCCCACCGCATTGTGGCTGGCGACCGTCAGGTGATGCTGGGCGAGATGAAGGAATACGAACCCTTGTGCCGAGAATGCTATGCAAAAGCGATGAATGCGAAGGGTTCATAACGTTTTTCTATCGATGAAATCGACTTTTTTCGTAAAGCGTTTGCCATGAAGTAACTCTATATCAACATAACGGCGATGACACAAGAAGAGTGGTATATTGTTCTCTACGTCTTGATTATCATCCCGACGATGGTAATCGTAGTGATGGAGAAACGCCAACCCATGAAAACGGTGGCGTGGTTGCTTGTGTTGGCTTTTGTTCCTATTGTAGGGCTCGTTTTTTATTTCTTTTTTGGTCAGAACATACGAAAAGAGCGTTATATTGTCCGTCACAGTCTCGACAAACTGATGCGCAAGTCGATGATTGAGAGTGGTGGGCATCATCCGTTGCAGTTGCCTGAGCGTAACCAAAAACTCATTCAGCTTTTTGCCAGTCAGGACCTTGCTTTGCCTTCCAACAACAATGTTGTGGATATTTATACTTCGGCAAAGAAGCTCTTCGACGACATGCTGAAGGAGATAGATGGGGCAAAGCAACACATTCATATTTCCACTTACATTATTGACGACGATGAATTGGGTCGGCGCTTTGCGGAAGTGTTGAAACGTAAAGCGGAGGAAGGCGTCGAGGTGCGCCTTGTGTATGATTCAGTGGGCTGTCTGCACACTTCTCGTCGTTTTTTCCAGCAGATTAAGGATGCGGGTGCGGAAGTGGCATCGTTTATGCCAGTTCGTTTTCCTTTCCTCACCCGAAGAATCAATTTTCGCAACCACCACAAACTTTGTATTGTGGATGGCGTGGTGGGTTACATCGGTGGCATGAACATCGCTCAGCGGTATATCGATGGTACTGGTGAACAGCCGTGGCACGACTTGCATGCAAGAGTGATGGGAGGTGCGGTGCAAGCCATGCAACATGTGTTTGAGGAAGATTGGTATTTCTCCACCAAGCTTTTGTTCAGTGGCACAATATCATGCAAGGCTATGTGCGTATTTTGTTGGAGGCTCGCAAGTATGTGTATATGGAAACGCCTTATTTCATGCCAACAGAACCAATTCTCAATGCCATGCGTACAGCTGCCTTGTCGGGGGTGGATGTGCGACTGATTCTGCCTTTGCATGGCGATTCGAAGATTGTGGAGTGGGCGAGTCAGTCCTATTTGTCGGAGGTGGTGAAGGCTGGTGTGAAGGTCTATCTCTACAAGGCAGGTTTTCTCCATTCCAAGATGCTGGTCAGTGACGACGTGGTGTGTACTTGTGGTTCTTCGAATGTGGATTTCCGAAGTTTTGAGAACAACTTCGAGTGCAATCTTTTCCTTTATGGAGAAGAGATGGCAAAGCAAATGAAGAATGTCTTTATGTCTGACCAAAAGGATGCGATGATTATAACGCTTTCCAATTTGCGACGTTATAAACAACCTTTCATGGACCGATTCATGCAATCACTCTCGAGATTGCTTTCTCCTCTGTTGTAACTAAGTTTCCTGTTTACAAATTTGAATCCCAATGAAAATTATTGACGATAAGCTCATCAACCAGGTGGCAGACGAAGCGAAGAATTCGCCCAGACTGCGGAAGAATTATAACTTTCACCAGAGTCTTTCTGATAAATGCCATCGTTTCTTGAATGCCTTGGAACCTGGTACTCAAATTCCCATTCATCACCATCCCACCAAGGATGAGACCTTTATCATTTTGAGAGGCAAGGTCAGGGTGAGCACCTATAATGACCAAGGAGAGATTTTGGAATCTTGCATCATCAGTCACGAAGACGGAATGTATGGAGTTGATATTCCCAAGAACACTTGGCACAGTGTGGAATGTCTGGAACCAAGTGTGTTGCTGGAGTGCAAGGAAGGTCCGTTTGTGGAGCATGAGGTTGAAGGAATTCTGAAACTGTGATTAAAAGTTCCCCTCCTGCTCTCTTGAGGGGGAGTTGGTGGAGGGCTTCGCTTTAGGGGATTATCTAAAGCGAATTTGGGGATTGACTGAAGCGCTCCTTTGGATTTAACTAGTTGCCGAAGGCTCGTCATCGACTTGGCGAGCCTTCGGCGTTGCGATGGCGAAGGCTCGCCGTGTTAACGCTGAGGGCTCGGCTTTTTAGTTGAATCGAAGGAAAAGTTCAGTGGAACCAAAGGAAGGGGGCTGAAGAATTAAGGGATGGCTTCGGCAAAACCGAAGCGAACAGTGGCTGGGGAATGAAGAAAGGGGAATGAGGGATGGCTTCGGCAAAACCGAAGCGAACGGTGGTTGATGAATGAAGAAGCTATCTGTGGTTTGGGGTTGGCAAAAATGGGGAAAAAGGGGATGGAAAGGGGGTGCCATAAAAGTTTTGGGAGAAAAACTGCGCTTGTTTCAACAAAAAAGCGTACCTTTGCACGCAATTTTAAAATGTGGACAGATTTGGGCTGCTTGCAACCACAGTAAAAAATGCTAAAACGACATGGATTAACCTTGAAAATTAAAAGGTGAAAATTAAAATGTGTAATTGCCAATGAGCACGGACTTTTAATTTTTCGTTTTAATTTCTCATTTCGATGAATGCATGTCGAGGCAATTTTCCCAATTTCTTCCCCACACCTTTTTTATTCATTATTTAAATTTAAAAGTATGGGTTATCTATTTACATCAGAGTCGGTAAGCGAGGGTCATCCTGACAAGGTTGCCGACCAGATTAGTGATGCTGTTTTGGATAATTTGTTGGCTTACGACCCAGATTCCAAAGTGGCTTGTGAGACGCTTGTGACCACGGGACAGGTGGTGATAGCAGGCGAGGTGAAATCGCGTGCATACGTTGATTTGCTTGAAGTGACACGTGAAACCATCAAGAGGATTGGTTACACAAAGGCGGAATATAAGTTCGAAGCAGAAAGTTGTGGCGTGTTCAATGCCATTCACGAGCAGAGCGGAGACATCAACCGAGGTGTGGAGCGCGAAAAGCCTGATGACCAGGGCGCTGGCGACCAAGGTATGATGTTTGGTTATGCTATTAATGAGACAGAAAACTATTTGCCTCTTTCCCTTGACTTGAGCCATCATCTTCTTCGCACACTCGCCGACATTCGTCGCGAGGGCAAGCAGATGACTTATTTGCGCCCAGATGCCAAGAGTCAGGTGACGATTGAATATAGTGATGACGGCAAGCCACTACGAATTGATACGATTGTGCTGTCAACCCAGCACGACGAGTTCGTTCTACCTAATTTGACGATGAATCAAAAGACGGCAGACGAGCAGATGTTGTCGAAAATCAAGCAGGATGTGAAGCAGATTCTGATTCCTCGTGTTGTGAAAGAAATCCACGATGAGAATATCAGGAACTTGTTTACCCCAAGCATCAAATATCACGTGAATCCAACGGGAAAATTCGTCATTGGTGGACCTCATGGCGACACGGGTTTGACAGGTCGAAAAATCATTGTTGACACATACGGTGGTCGTGGTGCTCATGGAGGTGGTGCTTTCTCTGGCAAGGACCCATCGAAGGTGGACCGTTCTGCAGCTTACGCAGCGCGTCATATTGCCAAAAACATGGTGGCAGCTGGTGTGGCAGACGAGATGCTGGTGCAGGTGAGCTATGCTATTGGTGTGGCAAAACCCGTGAGTATCTATGTGAACACTTATGGAAAGAGCCACGTTCCGCAGTCGGATGGTGAGATTGCCAAGAAGATTGGTGAGTTGTTCGATCTTCGTCCAAAGAAGATTGAGGAGCGCCTGCAATTGCGCAAGCCTATCTACGAGGAGACTGCTGCCTATGGGCACATGGGACGCGAACCAAAGACCGTTGTGAAGAAATTCAAGAATTCATACGAAGGCAACAAAGAAGTAGAAGTTGAGCTCTTCACTTGGGAAAAGCTTGACTACGTGGATAAAATTAAAGAGGCTTTTGGGTTAGTGTAATAGACATCCTATCCTCCTCTCAACATTCTCGGAAGAAAAATGGCAATTGCGGAATTTGATTCTATCTTGACACGAGGCTCTGCCACTCCTTTGTCGGAACACCCTTACGTAGTAGAGGGTGCTAAACTGACGGATTGGGATGTGGCAGGAGTGCTTCGTGCTGAGACGGTGGCGAGCGATGGTTGGAACGTGTTTGCCATGCTCTTGATGCTGGGAGTGCTGGTGGCGCTTCTGGCTAAGAATCGAGAATACCTGTTGTATAGATTCAGGGATTTTCTGACCAACGAGCGTCGTTTCAGTAATGCTGCCATGATGCCTGATGCCAGCGAGTTGCCACAGACCTTGGTGCTTCTCGTGATTACTTGCTGCAGTTTCAGTTTCATCTTCCACGATTTCTTGGCAAAGATACCTTCAGTAGCTCAATGGTTGGGAGAGTCTTTTCATCTTTATGCAGTGATTTTTGCTCTGATGCTTCTCTTCATTTTGTCGAAAGCCTTCCTCTATAAAGTGGTGAATTGGGTGTTTTTCCCTTCAGCTAAAAATCAGAAATGGATGTCTTCGTATTTCTTCCTTACATCGATGACTTCGTTTGTTGTTTTTTTGGTTGCAGCACTCTATATGTTTGTTAACATTAGCTATTTGGAAGTTGCAATTTGTCTGTTGGTTTTGTTGTTTTTGTATGAATTATTGCTCTTTTATAAGCTAAATGTAAACTTTCAAGCCAAAAAGTATGGTCAATTGCTTATTTTTTTGTACTTTTGCGCCGTCGAAATAGTACCACTCCTTGCAATTTGGCACTTTTTTGCGCAAAATCATACGATTTGACGCTTATATAATACGACAATTACAAATCAAAAAGATCGGATTTGATGACGCCTAAAATCTTAATTTCTCAGCCTCGCCCTCAAACTGAAAAATCTCCTTATTTTGAATTGGAGAAAAAGTATGGTGTGGAAATGGTGTTCCGCCCATTCATTAAGGTAGAGCCTATGGAGCCCAAGGATTTTCGTGCACAGAAAGTGTCGATTCCTGGCCATACAGCCATCGTTTTTACTTCTCGCCATGGCATCGACCATTTCTTCAATCTTTGCAAGGAACTTCGTGTGAGTATTCCTGACGACATGAAGTATTTTTGCAAGTCGGAGCAAGTGGCTCTCTATATTCAGAAATACGTGCAGTATCGTAAGCGCAAGGTATTCTTCCCTCTCACAGGCCGCATTGACGACCTTATTCCTATCATGGTGAAGCATAAGACTGAGAAGTATTTTGTGCCTCAGTCCTCAGCTCATACTGATGATATGAAGAACAAGCTGGATGCAGCGGGTTTGACACACAACGAAGCTGTGATGTACTATACCGTGAGCAACGATTTTGGTCCAGACGAACCTTTCGATTATAACATTGTCGTTTTCTTCAGTCCTGAGGGAGTGCATTCCTTGAAGAAGAACTTCCCAGACTTCGAACAGGGTTCCATCGCCATCGCTTGTTTGGGCAATACCACGATAGCTGCGGCAAAGGAAGCTGGACTCAGGGTAGATATGCAAATCACTCCTGAATTGCGCTCTGTGCCTGCTTTGATTGAGGATTTCATCAAGCGTCACGACAAGAGCGAAATCAAGAAGTAACACACAAATAGATTTTCCTATGCGCGAGACTTTTACCAAGGCAGAGCGCATTTGCAGCAAACTGCTGATAGATAAACTTTTCACAGGCGGAAATGCATCAATGGCTGCATTTCCGCTTCGTGCTGTGTATATGTTCATTGATGCTGAGGACGAAAAGTTGTCGTTGAAATCGCCCATTTCAGTGTTGATTAGTGTGCCAAAGCGTAAGCTCCATTTGGCGGTAGATAGAAACCACTTGAAGCGACAGGTGAGGGAGGCTTATCGTCGCAACAAACAGAGTCTCTATGCTTTGATGGAGGAGAAAAAACTGCATTTGGCGATTGCTTTTATCTGCATCAGTGACCAACCGGCAGAAACGGAACAAGTGACTCGTGCCGTGAAAAAGGTTCTTCGACGTATTGAAGAATCCGTGAAAAAGGAAGAGCCAGTGGTAAGGTCTATCAAAGAACCCGAAATTGAGCCTTCAGAGACGCTGGAAGAGGATTTCTCCGATGGACCGTATAATCCTTTGCTTTCGGAAGATTAAGGCTCCTGAATGCGATTTTGAAAGATGAAGACTTTTCTCCATACTCTTTGGTCCTGGATAGGCGTGCTTTGGTCTTGGATTGGCAAGATTTTATCGTGGGTTCTTTTGATTCCGATTTATTTCTACAAGAAGGTCATTTCGCCTATCACTCCGCCAGCATGCCGCTTCACCCCCACATGCTCTACTTATGCGGTGCAAGCCATCAAGAAGCACGGACCCATCAAAGGCTTTATTCTTGCTACCTGGCGCATCCTGCGCTGCAATCCTTTCGGAGGCTATGGCTACGACCCCGTGCCCGAGAAATTCCATTGGATGTTCTGGAAAAAAGAAACCCATAGCAACTGACTTCCCTCTTGAAGTCATGTTCCTGTGGGTTTTTGCATATAGGTTTTCACCTTTGAAATTTAACTAACTAAGTAATATTTGTATGAAAACGAGAATCATTTCACTTTTCTGTTCCATCGTGCTGTCATTGCCAATGGCTGCTCAGTCGTGGATTTGGTATCCTGGCGATATGGACATCTGGATGGGCAACAAAATCAATAATTTACGCACTGAGCGAGGTTCGTTCTATCCTGCATTCTGGCAAGCATACAGTCATGAGCAGACGGTGGAGTACGTGAAGACCGTCGAATTGGCTGAGGCAGAGGAGGTGGAGCTGTGTGTCGATGGACATTTTGGCGTGAAGATTGATAATACCTATCTGTTTGGTATGCCCAAACGTTTCACGGTTCCTGCTGGCAGACACACGCTGCATATCGCTGCACACAACAAAATGGCTCCTCCTGCACTTTGGCTAAAAGGTAAAACATTTGTCAGCGACACGACGTGGACTGTCACCAACTATGCTGTGCCTGTTCAGGTAGATACATGGAAAGAAACGGATGGTACACCCACTTTCACCCATCCTGAGCAATGTCCTTCCTCCTATCGCCTCCCCATCACTCCCATCCAGCCTGTCAAGTCGGAGCGAACGGGTAAGGAACTCTTTGTGGAGTGGCAGCGTGAGGGCATCGGCTATTTGCAGTTGAATGGTGTGAGTGGCGACGGACAGGTGAATGTCTATTATGGTGAGAGTCCTGACGAGGCACGCGACAAGCAACACTCCATCCTGACGGACCAAGTGGTTTTCTCTGGAGACCAAGTCACCGACCTCGCCACGATGGTTATTCAGCCACGTACGGGTAGCATCTATGCTTTGAAGAACAGTCGTGCCATGCGCTATGCTTTGGTGGAATGTGTGGGCGATATCAGCATCGATGGTGTGACGCTTCTCTCAGAAATGAAAGACGTGAAGCAGCGTGGTTCCTTCGAGTGTAGTGACACCTTGATTAACCGTATCTGGCAGGTGGGTGCCTAT
Source organism: uncultured Prevotellaceae bacterium (assembly GCA_900313845.1). Taxonomy (GTDB): domain Bacteria; phylum Bacteroidota; class Bacteroidia; order Bacteroidales; family Bacteroidaceae; genus UBA3839. The sequence continues at coordinate 5,852 of OMTC01000018.1, read as the reverse complement.
ACGCTCCATCTGACCGACCGCGAGGTGATGATTGAGGGCATTAAGCGCGACCGTTGGATGTGGAGTGGCGATGCCATCCAGTCGTATCTGATGAACTATTACGCATTCTTCGACACACCAGTTGTCAAGCGTACCATCTGGGCATTGCGTGGCAAAGACCCAGTCCAGCAGCACATCAACACCATCCTCGACTACACTTTCTTCTGGTTCAACTCCATCTACGACTATTATCTCTATACGGGCGATGCCGCCTTTGTGCGTCAAATCTATGGGCGCATGAAAAGTATGATGGACTATGTGCAGGGGCGTCTGAACCAACGGGGAATGGTGGAAGGACAACGGGGCGACTGGGTGTTCGTCGATTGGTCGCCTCGCGATATGTCGAAGGATGGTGAACTGGCTTTCGAGCAATTGGTCTATCTGCGTTCTTTGCAGACCATGCAGCAGTGTGCGGAACTGATGGGCGAGCGCGACGATATGAAGCGTTATGGCGATGCCGCCAAGCAGCTTCACAGTCAGATTCTTCCCACTTTCTGGAATCAGAACAAAGGAGCATTGATTCATCACACCCGAAACGGACGACAAGAGCAGGAGCTGACGCGCTATGCTAACATCTTTGCTGTGCTCTATGACCTACTGGACGAGCAGCAGCGGACGTCGGTGCTTCACCATGTGCTGCTGAATGACTCTGTGATGGAAATCACGACGCCTTACATGCGCTTCTACGAACTGGAAGCCCTCTGTGCCTTGGGACTGCAGCAGGAGGTTCTCAACGAGATGCGTTCCTATTGGGGCGGTATGCTTGCACAGGGTGCTACCACCTTCTGGGAAACCTACGACCCGAAAGAGGGTTATCCTGAACGATTGGGCATGTACGGCAACCGCTACGGAAAGTCGCTCTGCCATGCTTGGGGAGCTTCGCCAGTCTATCTGTTAGGCAAATACTATCTCGGTGTGCAACCTACGAAGCCGGGCTATGCGGAGTGGGAGATGCGTCCTTGTCTGGGAGATTTGAAATGGATGAAAGGCGATGTGCCTACACCTCATGGCAACATCCATATCGAGATGACGCAAAAGCAGCTGACAGTTCAGGCCACGGAAGGGCAGGGGACCATCTATTTCCAGTCGAAGGGGAAACCACGTGTCACGGGTGGTACGCTCTCGTCGCTTGGAAATGAACAATACAAAGTGCTTGTCAATGGCTCGCAACGAGTTGTTGTGAAAGTACGTTTCAATTAAAAAAGTACGTCTCAAATAGGTAACGTTAAAAAAACACTGTTATGAAAAGAATGCTGAATGTATTAGTGCTTCTGTTGGCTTTGACATCAAGTGTCAAGGCTGCTGAGGATATTTCCCTATCAGTCAGCGACATCGTCTTCGACTGGGGCGGTTGGGGTGGTGTGTCCAATGCGAATGAAAACAGCATCACATTTCCCAATTGGGCAAACAACTATTGGAATGTCGCTCAACTCAGCACAGATGAATACACACGTTTAGACATGGAGTTTGCTCAACCCGTGAACTATTACCGTATGGTGGTGAAGGCCGTCTATAGCGACAACGAAGAGACTGAGAGTGTGATTGTTTATGGTGCCTCGAGCCATAGTCTGAAGTTTGAAAAGGGCAAGACGCTCGTTAAGATTGTGATGTTTCAAGGCGACTGGGAAGGCCTGAACAACGATGATAATGGTGAGGGGGTGACTGCCAAGATATATTTTGAGCACATTACCATTCTCACAAAGGAATCGGCAGACCACTCCACGCCGAAGAATACTGTGGTGAGGTCGCCTAAGTTAGGTACAGGCTTGGCTAACCCTCTGCTCGATTTTCAGTTCTGTGCTGACCCTACTGCAGTGGAATATAACGGACGACTCTACGTTTATGGCACTAACGACCACCAGCAGTATGAGGCGGAAACAGAGAGCAATACTTACGAACGAATCAAGACATTGGTCATGATGTCAACCGACGATATGGTGAATTGGACCTATCACGGCTTGATTCCAGTGGCATCGATTGCCCCATGGATTATTGCTTCTTGGGCACCCAGCATTATCAGTCAACAGCAGTCCGATGGTAGCACGCTCTTCTCGCTCTATTTCTCCAACAGTGGTTGGGGCACAGGTGTCATTCAGGCCAAGTCGCCCGTAGGTCCTTGGACATCGCCACTCAACACAAGTCTTATCGATGGAAATAACGAGACGGTGAAAGGTAGCGGTGCCATCTTCGACCCAGGAGCAGTCATCGACGACAATGGTGACGCATGGCTTACCTTTGGTAACTCACAGGGCTGGATAGCCAAGTTGAACCCCGACCTGCATTCCTTTGCCCAAGAGCCCGTAAAGCTGCTTTCTCCCTATCACTTCGAGGCCAACGAACTGAACTATATCAACGGTACATACGTTTATACCTACAATAACGATTGGAGCGACCATACTCCATGGACTTGGGGAGGTGAGAAGCCGACGGTTTGCAGCATGACTTACTTTACGAGCAAAACTCCGCTCGTCACAGACTCTTGGACTTATGGTGGCAACTACTTCAAGAATCCTGGAGAGAACCATCTTGGCTATACCAACAACCATACCCACCTGCACAAATACCAAGGTAAGTGGTATATCTTTTATCAAACGAACCTCTTGGAGCCTTTGTTAGGTTCCAACGCTGGTTTCCGCTGCATATTCGCCGACGAAATTGAAGTGGATGAGAAGAACGTAGTCATCCATGAGTGCATTCCGACCCGCAAGGGTGTGAGTGCCATCAAGAACCTCAACCCCTATATTGTGCAGTCTGCCGCCACCAGTTCTGCTACGCTCGGCATCCTTTACCAACAGACTGCTGAGGCTGGTCACATGGTTGCCACTGTGGGTACTCCATGTATCACGGCTGAAATGCCTACGGAGGGTATCATTGAGCTGCGCAACGCTGAATTCTCTGGCAATGCCAACACGCTGAAGTGCCGATTGAAGGGCGATGGAAGCGTCAGCCTGCGACTCGACGACAAGGACAGTGCCGACATCATGACCATCACCAGCATGGGTGACGATTGGCAGGATAGGATTGCCACTACGACCAGCAGCTTGAGCGGAACACATACCATTTACTTGATTCTCAAAGGCAATGTGCAATTCGATACATGGCAGTTTGTAGGCGACCCGATGGATGGCATCAACACTTTGCCAAGCGACAAAAGACAAGTAGAGAGAATTTATGATTTACAAGGACACAGCCTCTCTTCCATTCCTCAAGGGAGCCCCAGTCTCTATATTGTGAACGGAAAGAAACAACTGTTTAAGTAAATATAACGAAGGCTTTTTACTATCCAAATGGTAAAAAGCCTTCGTTTTAGTTATTGTTTATTTCCTTTCAGAGCGTGATGGTCGTTCCCGAGTCCTTGCCGATTTGGTCGGCTTTGGTGATAATGACGCGCTTCACACCAGCTTGGCAAGCAGAGAGAGCATTCTCTATTTTCGGTATCATGCCACCCTGAATGATGCCTTCAGCAACGAGCTGCTTGAAGTCGCTTGCGTCGATGTGGGCAATCACGCTATTATCGTCGTTTTCATCGCGCAAAACGCCCGCTTTCTCAAAGCAATACACGAGTGTCACCTCGAAATAAGGAGCGAGTCCTTTGGCGGTTTCTGCGGCAATGGTATCGGCATTGGTATTGAGCAGATGCCCCTCGCCATCATGGGTGAGAGGCGCCATCACTGGCACGATGCCTTTGGTGATGAGGGTGGAGAGCATTTGTCCATCACACTTGTCCACGTCGCCCACAAAACCATAATCCACGATGACATCTTCGGAGGTTCCTGCCACTTGGGCAGATACCTTCACAGGTGGACGCTTGTGGCTGCGTATCACGTTCATGTCAGCACCCGTGAGTCCCAAGGCATTGATGCCCATCGCTTGCAAATTGGCAACGATGTTTTTGTTCACCAATCCTCCGTACACCATCGTGACAACACTTAGCATTTCTTCGTCTGTGACGCGGCGACCACCAATCATCTGACTTTCTATGCCGAGACTGGCAGCAATCTTTGTGGCGGAGCGTCCACCTCCATGCACGAGCACTTTAGCACCCTCCACATTAGAAAAGTCGCTCAGAAGCTGCTTGAGCGTCTGAGCGTCTTCCACAATCTTTCCACCAACTTTTATGACGGTCAGTTTGTTCATATCTTATTGTTTCTTGAATTCTGCGAAGATGGCATCGGCTGTCGCCTGCATTTCTTCGGCAGAGAAGGATTTCTTTTCATTTCGGAAATTGAGGTCGTTCTCGCTCTGCATTGGTACGAGGTGGATATGTGCGTGAGGCACTTCCAAACCTAATACAGCTTCGCCTACCTTGACGCAAGGGAAAGCAGCTTTGATTGCCTTTGCCACTTTCTTGGCAAACACTTGGAAACGGGCGATTTCATCGTCTTCCATATCGAAGATATAGTCCACTTCGCGGCGAGGGATGCAGAGTGTGTGTCCTTTTACGAGAGGGTTGATGTCGAGGAACGCATAGAACTCCTCGTTTTCTGCACATTTATAGCTTGGAATCTCACCAGCTGCAATTTTTGCAAAAATACCCATGACTATTGAATTTGAGATAATGAGATGATAAGAAAAAATATAATCTTACATGGAAATGCTGAGAACTTCCAGCTCGATAGTGCCTTGAGGAATGGTAATCAGTGCCACATCACCCACTTTCTTGCCCAGCAAACCTTGAGCGATAGGGGTCTTGATGGAAATCTTGCTTTCGCGCAAGTTGGCTTCACCTTCGCTTACAATGGTGTAAGCCATCTTCATACCTGTCTTCACGTTCTTCAGTTCCACTTTCGAAAGAATCTGAACGGAGTCTGTGGTTAATTTTGAAGTATCAATGATTTTGGCATCAGCGAGTTGAGCCTTGAGCTGTGCAATCTTGGTTTCGAGTTTTCCCTGTGCCTCCTTGGCAGCATCGTATTCAGCATTTTCTGAAAGGTCACCTTTCTCGCGTGCCTCTTGGATTTGACGAATCACCTCTGGACGGTCAATTTCTTCCAATTTCTTAATATCGGCTCTGAGTTTCTCATAACCTTCTTTTGACATGTAAGCCATAATTGTTCTGTTTAATAATGTTTTTAATTTTGCGTTTAATAAGGTATTAAAACCAATCTCAAACCTTGGGTTAGGTTGCTATGTAACCAGGTGTTAGGTTTTGGTGAAAGCAGAAAAAGAAAAGAATTCCAATGCCTGATACAGCATCGGAACCCTTCTTTTTACCTTTCGGCTGCAAAGGTACGCTTTTTCTTTCAAATGCACCAAATTTTTGTGTAAAAAAATGATTGTTAAACACTTCCAAGGGCTTTTCGTTTGCGTTTTTTACAGGATGACTACTGAGTAAGGTGAAAAATGGCATAAAAAGCATCACACAAAAGCGGTAATGCAGTGATTGCCACCTTTGTGTGATCAATTGTCGCTCCTCTGTGAAGGACACTCAAGAAGCGGTCATGACGATGTGATGAATACTGAAGAAACGGTAAAAGAAATCCTTACATTTCGTCCTTGATGTCCTCAATCTTTTCTTTCACCTCTTCTTTTGTCTCTTGGATTTCTTCTTTCACTTCTTCTATTCCTTCACTCACCTTCTCAACGCCTTTGTCCACAGCCTCTTTGGTTTCTTTCTTAACATCAGCCATCTTTTCCTTCACGTCATCGACGAATTTGCCTGCAGCTTCTTGGGCGTTGGCGATTTTTTCTTCAGCTACCTTTCTGAATTCTTCCGTCTTTTCAGCAGCATCTTTCTTGAATTCCTCGAACTTCTCTTTGGCAGCGTCAATTTTGTCGCCGTACTTTTCGTTGAAATCCTTCTTGGCTTCCTC
>OMTC01000377.1 GCA_900313845.1 uncultured Prevotellaceae bacterium | reverse complement strand
CCAAAATGCACTAAAAAACGATGTGCTGGGCTATTTCTAACACAGCACATCGCTTAAAATTAAATCTAAAAGACTGATTTACAATACTTTAAGTGTTTTAGTATTCATCCTCGTTGAATAGGAAGTCTTCTTTGGATGGATAGTCGGGCCAGATTTCTTCGATGGATTCGTACACATCGCCCTCGTCCTCAATCTCCTGAAGGTTCTCAATCACCTCCATAGGAGCGCCAGAACGAGTTGCATAGTCTATGAGTTCTTCCTTGGTTGCTGGCCAAGGTGCATCTTCCAATGAGATGGCTAATTCAAGTGTCCAATACATATATAATAAGTTAAAAATGAAATATTAAAAGTGAATAATTGAGTTTTCAAAACAGTTGTATTTAAGGCTTTTGAGTCGTAGGTTCTCTTAAAGCGGGCGCAAATATAGCGGAAAGGATTCTGAATTCAAAATATTTCTATCACTTTTTCATGGCAAATGAGAGTTTTTTTCACTTCTTCTTTTTCTCCCAAAGAATTTCCTCATGGTTCGCAGCGATGTTGAGGTAGCGGGCAAGAACAAAAAGATAGTCGGACAAACGGTTGATGTAGCACATCACATTCGTATCGAGTTCCTCACCTATTTCTTCTTGCAAGGCAATCATGCAGCGCTCGGCACGTCGGCAAACGGTGCGGCACACATGGGCTTGGCTGGCTGCCTGAGTGCCACCAGGAAGTATGAATGCACGGAACGGAGGAACGAGCGAGTCGAGCAAGTCAATTTGATGTTCGAGTGCTGCCACCATTTCGGGAGTCACCACGCTATACTGCCGAAGTTCAGTGTTGGAAGTATCAGTGGCAAGGTAAGAGCCTAGAACGAAGAGACAGGACTGAATGTCGGTGAGAGCCTGAGCGAGGGAATCTGCCGACACCGTTTCATTCTCGGAAGTTTGAGGCAGAATGGAATTGAGTATGCCCGATGGAGATGGTATGGAAGAAAATCGCTCTGAGTTACGTATGAAAGACACTAACAGACCAATATGAGAGTTAAGTTCGTCGATGGTGCCGTATGATTCAAGGCGAGTGCAGCACTTGCTGACACGTTGTCCACCAACAAGACTGGTCTGCCCGTGGTCGCCGGTGCGGGTGTAGAGAGGTGATTTTTTCATGATATAACTTAAATATTGTGATGATTTAAAAATAACTTGGTACGATGTGTTTTGAAAAGAATTCACGCTTCACAAAATGTAGTTCTTTCGTTGACGAGCAGGGTCGAAGAGAGCAATGCCGCGCTTGCGTAGAGAGAAGGACGAAGTGATACGGGGATGCTGCAAGAGTTGTTGCCAAACTGCTTCGTGTACGGAATGAATGCCATCAATCACCAAACAGGTGTTTGCAGAGAAAGAGCCTTCGGACTGAAGCATCTCCTCCAAATCCCTTGAAGCCTCCTCACTGAAGTAGTGAAGATGAACCGCAGATGGATGCGTCACATTCTTTGCAGCTTCAATATATTGATGCGTAGTGGCAGAGGATGCGTGCTCCGTGATTTCTTCAGGACGAAGCCATTGAACGATGCGAAAGAGTTGTTCATCGGCTCGACTACCTTGCAAGCTGTCAAAGACGTAATAACGACGCTTTTCAAACAAGGCATCACGCACAAACTCGTAAGCCCACGGCGACTGAACGCCAAAACCATGTCGATGGCGCAGGCGGTTGGGATATTGGAGTATGTATTGAAGAATTGACACAGAATGAAAATATCGTTTATTGTTTAACGAAGTTCATCTGCTAAGTAACGATAACGGATAAACGCCAAACATTTAGAAATGAAATGCGAATATACAAAATTTTTACGATTGGAAAGAATTATTTTTGGTTTTGTTGTGCAATTGTTTTATTTTTGCAGCAAACTTGTGAATTATTGCGATTTAGACTAACTTAACATCCATGATTGATATGAAAAAGATTATCGTTTCTTTACTAACCCTATCGATGACCTTAGTAGCAATCGCCCAAAGGGAAAACACGACTCCGACATCGAGTTCTTGGTTACAAACCAATGGCACAGGAAACACGTTGGTACCATTCGAATACGATGGTGAAGGCAAAGAATATTCAGTGAGTTGGGGAATGGACGTGGCTTGGAACTGGGACGTGAATGTGATTCGTGGAACAAACCACATCAACAAGAACAATCTGAAAGTGGGGCGTGTGTCGTTTCAGACCACCGACCTTGTGGATGATGAAGGCAACCTATCGAATGCTCAGAAAAGGACACTGAATTCACGCCTCAACAACATTTCCAAGTCGGGCGTCAAAGACATTATTTTCAATTCCGACCAGGAAGCCTACTACCCTACCGCTGAATATGTGGACAACTACTTTGGAAAGCCACAGCAGTGGTACAGGCTCCGTGGCTTCAATGTCGTCACTGTTTCGCCTTTCAACGAGCCCGACTACTCGGCTTGGAAACAAGGTTCGAAAGCCAATTTCAAGGAAGTGGCTCGACTTATCAGTCAAGACGAAGAAATGGCTGGCATCCGCATTTCAGCAGGAAACACATTGAATTGCGACCAAGCATCGAGTTGGTACAATGCCGTGAAACCATACGTGACGGAAGGCAACACACATCAGTTGGCGGGCTCGTTCGACAACTATGCAGCTTTCTGGCAGGAAGTGGCAAAGGATGGCAACCACGTGACTGCCGATGAGCTCCACAACACGATGGAAGCGTTCGTGGCGGCTCACTATGGTATGCAGACAGGTATTTGGTGGGGATTCGACGGTGTTTGCCGTGGACATTATTGCCAAGCCACATCGGGCGGCGGTGCCGAACTGGGCTACGCAGAGAACCGTGGCAACTGGACCGCAGCCAGCGTTTATCGCTTGCCAAATGGACGAGTGAAAGCATTCATGGGTGCTTCAGAACGCCAAGCCAAACCTACCACATTCGAAATGGTGTCACTCGACCGCGATGCTTATTTCGATGGCTATGGTCCTTACAGAAGCTATCCAATGTTCATCCCTGCTGACAGAAATGGCACTTATCAATCCGAGAATCAGAAGAACGCAGAGCGATTGGTGGAAATCTACAGCGGTGAAGATGTGCCTCCATGTCCTGTAGATACTGGCACCTACGTGCTCATGAACATGAACTCGAAGATGATGATGGCAATTCAAAGTGGTTCCACTAACAATGCCACTCCGATTGTTCAGATGTCGAGTAAAACTGTGCAACCATACATGAAATGGGTCATTGAGAAGGTGAGCAACACCATCGGAGGCGACTTCAGTTATGTGTATATCAAGAGCGCACGCAACCAAGCGATGCTGCTCGACATACTGAACTGGAGTCTGAACAGCGGAGGAAGTGTCATTGCATACTCGGGCGATGGCGGAACTAACGAGCAATGGCATTTGGAATATGCTGGCGATGGCAGCTACTACATCCAGAGTCGCTATTCAGGCCTTTATCTCCAAACCAATTCCACAGGTGCAAACGTGACTGTCACTCAGGCTGCCTTCTCGGGTAGGCCACAGCAGAAATGGCGCTTCATGCCAGTGGATGCCGAACGAGAGCTGAATG
>OMTC01000375.1 GCA_900313845.1 uncultured Prevotellaceae bacterium | reverse complement strand
ATTTCGCCAGTTGTCTCTCAATTGCTGGCAAACTTTGTGTAATTGCTTCCTCGAAAGTATCGCTAAGTTTCTCTACAAAGATTTCCTCTCCTGGCAGCTTTACTGTCACGCTCACTTCTTTATTTTGAGCGGTAGCCGGCTTAACTACTTTCAGTGACACCTCCACCTTTCTTATATTGTCACAAAACTTATCCAGTTTACTTACTTTCTTCTGGATGAACTCCTGCAACTTGTCTGTTGCGTCAAACTTGATTGATTTTACTTCAATTTCCATAGTCGTATTGTTTTTATGAACGCGGATGTGCGTTCTGGTAAGCTTTCTTAAGTTCTTCAAACGAAACGTGAGTATACACTTGCGTAGTATTCAGGCTGCTATGCCCCAACAACTTCTGAATGGACACCAAATCGGCGTTATTGTTCAGCATTGCAGTCGCAAACGAGTGTCGTAACACATGCGGACTACGTTTCTGCTGCGTGGTTACACGTGCGAGATTGTCTTTTACAATTGTTTCCACCTGTGCTTCAGACAAGGGTTTACCCTTCACGCTTATAAGCAATCTGTCAAATCCTTGGTCAAACTGGTCGCTTCGAGCATTCATGTATTCATGCATACAGCATTCCAGTTCTTCACCAAAAGGAATGATTCGCTGTTTATTGCGCTTTCCCGTGACTTTGATTTGTTTATTAACATAATCTACGTCCTTATCCTCAAGCGCCAGCAACTCTGCCCTTCGCATACCTGTAAGGTAAAGCATCAATATCACAGTCTTATGCAATATACCTTCGTATGACTTGTCGCTTTCCAGCAGGTCTATCAGCTCGTCCATCTCTTTCTCCCTAATGAATACAGGCAACACCTTTTTTTTCTTAGGTCCGACAATCCTCAACATTGGATCCTTGTCGACTGCCCCTATTTTCAGCAGATAGCGATAAAACGACCTCAGTGTACTCAGTTTTCTGTTGACAGACGAGTTCTCCAACTTTTTATCGTCGAGTAGATAGATGACCCACTCCCTGACGACCGTCTCGTCAACTGTTTCCCACGTTATGCTTTCGTTCAAACCTTCGAAAAATTCCTCAAACTCATCCAAATCGCTGCCATAACTGGCGATTGTGAGCGGTGAGCAATTCCGTTCCGACTTGAAATATTCCAAGAATTTTTCTTTCAACATAACCTCATCCTCTAAATTTGCGGACTAAATTAGTGAAAATTCCTGAAACAACCAAATTTGTTACGCTAAAACTTTCTTTTCAATTCTCTTTTTTACGTTTTAGCCCTTAATCTTCAACTGAATGGAGCTTATTTACGTAAATTGCGTGTTGCATCTTCACACGTTTTACAACAGATGGTTTTTCATACTGCTTACGTGTTCTTACTTCCTTGATGACACCAGTCTTCTCAGCTTTTCTCTTGAATTTCTTGAGAGCTCTCTCAATGTTCTCGCCATCTTTTACAGGTACGATGATCATGAATCTTTTCTTTTTTTAATTTAAATGTTAATAATAATTGATTGACCATGTGGAGTTTCCACACAGGACTGCAAAGTTACGGCTATTTTATCACATGGCAAAACATTTTTCGACTTTTTTTAACTTTTCGCCCCATTTCCATTCCTTTCTCCACCTTATTATATAATTTTTCACTAACTTTGCATCCTCAATTAATTAATTTTTGCACGATGACAGCAGAGTTCACAACCACCATTCTCCAATGGTTTACTACCAATCGCAGAGAGCTACCTTGGCGAGAGACCCGCGACCCCTATGCCATCTGGCTGAGCGAAATCATTTTGCAACAGACACGTATTCAGCAAGGCATCGCTTACTGGGAACGGTTTATGCACCGTTGGCCTACTGCGACAGACCTCGCTGCTGCCACAGAAGACGAGGTGTTGCGAGAATGGCAAGGATTGGGCTATTACAGTAGGGCGCGCAATCTTCACAAGGCAGCTCAGCAGATTGTGGAACTAGGGCATTTCCCTAGCACCATCGACTCCATTCGCCAACTCAAAGGAGTAGGTGATTACACAGCAGCTGCTATCGCATCTATTGCGTTCGACCTGCCCACCGCAGTTGTAGATGGAAATGTTTATCGTGTGCTCTCACGTTATTACGGTATCGACATTCCCATCAACACCACAGAAGGTAAGAAAACCTTTACTGCCCTTGCACAGGAATTGCTGCCCCCCACCCAAGCATCAGCATTCAACCAAGCGATGATGGATTTCGGCGCCATTCAATGCACTCCACAATCGCCACTATGTGATGCATGTCCACTGATTGAGACATGTGATGCCTATCACACAAAACGCATTCATCAGTTGCCCGTCAAACTGCACAAACTTCGCATCCGCGAACGACATTTCAGTTATTATTTTATCAGATGCAATGAACACAACACCACCCTAACCGCCATCCGCCGACGTCCCTCTGGCGACATTTGGGCAATCGAGTAGCGGTCCTACTCGATTGTCGCGTTGGCCTTCAAATGTACACTCGTGCAAGCACGAACATGCCTCTTCCGAATGGCGCCTGTTTCTGCAAGCAGAACAGGCA
>OMTC01000183.1 GCA_900313845.1 uncultured Prevotellaceae bacterium | reverse complement strand
GCTCGAAATGAAGTTTAAAATTGAAATGTAAAATTATTTTTAAAATTCTAAATGATAATTCTAAATACAATTTCAAGCGAAGCGCCCCAAATCCTTTTAAATCCTTTTAATCCCTGATAATTTTTCACTCTTCACTTTTCACTTTCTTTCTCCTCCCCTCGGGGAGGTCGGGGGTGAGGCTTTTTTTCAATGTCATTCGAACTATTCATAGCACGCCGCATCTATGGTGACAAGACGGAAGGACCGCGTTTTTCCCGTCCTGCCGTTCGTATTGCCATTGCGGGAATAGCCATCGGACTCATCGTGATGATAGTGAGTGTGGCAGTCGTGTTAGGATTTAAGCGCGAAGTGAGTGGAAAAGTCATCGGTTTTGGTTCCCATGCACAGATTCTCAGTTTGACCCAAGACCAGAACTACGTCATCTACCCCGTCGTCACCAACGATAGCCTGAAGGAAGTAGTGAAGAAGACGAGGGGAGTGAAACACATTCAGGAGTTTGCAGGCATAGCAGGTATGTTGAAAACCGACGAGGATTTCAGAGGCATCCAACTGAAAGGAATCGGTGAGGACTATGACCTAAGCTTTCTGAAACATTACCTCACCGAAGGAGAGATACCACAATTCTCAGCAGATCAATCATCCAATAACATACTTATTTCCAAACGAATAGCCAAGGAACTTCATCTAAAGAATGAAGACAAAGTCTTTGCCTATTTCTTTGTCAATGGAAATATACGTGCACGTCGATTCATCATCAAGGGAATCTACGAAACCCACCTTGCGGATGGGAGAAGGACCAGTCCTCAGGACTCGAAATAGAAGTGAGGGATTTCAGACAGGTCGATGCCGTCGTTTCCCAACTCGTCGAGAAAGTGAACCACACACCCGACCGCATCGGAGCCATGCGAGGCGCATTCAGCATCCGCGACATCGCACCCCATATCTTCGCATGGCTCGACGTGCTCGACATGAATGTCGTGATGATACTCATTCTGATGATGGCAATAGGAGGATTCACCGTCATTTCCGGCTTGCTCATCGTCATGCTCGAGCGCATCAATATGATTGGCATCCTGAAAGCACTGGGAGCCACCAACATGCAAGTGCGCCGCATATTCCAGCATTTCGCCGTGATGCTCGTAGGCAAGGCAATCATCATTGGCGATATGATTGCTTTGGTACTCTGCTTCGCCCAGAAACAATTCAACTTCATCAAACTCGATGCCGACACCTACTATATCGATTCCGTCCCCATCGAATTCAATTGGCTTTTCTTCCTATCGATTCCGTCCCCATCGAATTCAATTGGCTTTTCTTCCTGCTCATCAACTTCGGAGTGCTACTCATTTCAGCACTCATCATCTTCGGTTCCAGCTTCCTCATGAGCATCAAGGGCCCTGCCACCACCATTCGTTGGGAATAAGAACACCTTCACAACGGATGCACTGAAGAGAATCCCCTATCCCGCTTTTGCAAAGCCCCTATCGCGTAACGCTAAAGCCCCTATGGCGTAACGCTAATACCCCAATAGCGTAGCAGAAAATCCCTGATCTAATTTTAGTTTGTCACCATCGCAAAAAAGTGTACCAAGAGAGTCTTGATACACTATAAATAATTGGCTTGATACGACTAGGGGAAAAGGGGTTATTCCTTCTTTTCGTTGTAGATTTCCTCCAGTGCCCACATAATCGACTTTCCGCTCTGTCAATGCCTTGCGGATTTGGGTAGGGGTGATGCCATGTGCCTTGTTGTATGCCATCTGCTTGTTGCGACGGCGGTTCGTCTCGTCGATGGTGAGTTGCATACTCTGGGTAATCTTGTCGGCATAGAGGATGGCAGTTCCATTCACATTTCGTGCGGCACGCCCAATCGTCTGGGTGAGGGAGCGATGGCTACGAAGGAATCCTTCTTTGTCGGCATCGAGAATCGCCACGAGCGACACCTCGGGAAGGTCGAGTCCTTCGCGAAGGAGATTGACTCCTACCAACACATCGATTTCTCCTCTTCGCAACCTATCCAAAATATCTACTCGCTCAAAGGTCTTGATTTCGCTGTGGATATAATCGGCACGCACCTCGTTCCGAAGGAGGTACTCACACAGTTCCTCCGCCATGCGCTTGGTGAGCGTCGTTACGAGCACGCGCTCATCCTTTTCCACTCGCTGCTGAATCTCTTCCATGAGGTCGTCAATCTGATTCTGTGTAGGACGAACTTCGATAACGGGGTCGAGCAATCCCGTAGGACGAATCACTTGTTCCACGATGACTCCTTCGGACTTCTCCAGCTCGTATTCGGCAGGGGTGGCACTCACATAGATGGTTTGCGGGGTGAGGGCTTCAAACTCATCGAACCGCAAAGGACGATTGTCGAGTGCTGCTGGGAGTCGGTAGCCATATTCCACGAGGGTGGTCTTTCGCTTTCTGTCGCCTCCATACATGGCACGAATCTGTGGCACACTCTCATGGCTTTCGTCAATCACCAAGAGGAAATCCTTGGGGAAGAAGTCGAGCAGACAGTAGGGACGCTCTCCTGCCTTGCGTCCATCAAAATAGCGGGAATAGTTCTCTATGCCGGAGCAATGCCCTAACTCACGAATCATCTCCAAATCGTTGGTCACTCGTGTTTCCAACAGGTTCTTCTTGTTGTAGTCCCCAAGTTCCTCATAGTATTCAAGTCGGTCGTGAAGATCATTCTCGATATTCCTGATGGCTTCGAGGGTGCGCTCCTTGGATGTCATGAAAAGATTGGCTGGATAGATTTGATATTCTGGCAGGGAGTCAAGGGGCATATTCGTGACGGCATCAATCTCATGGATGGATTCGATTTGGTCCCAAGCAAAGTTCACACGCACAATCTTCTCGTCATAAGCCAAGTAGATATCCACATTCTCTCCTTTCACGCGGAAATGTCCATGCGTGAGTTCCACGTCATTTCGCACATACAGACTATCAACCAACTTGCGAAGGAACACGCTTTGGTCGATGGCATCACCTACCTTGAAACGGACGATGTTTTCATCGAAATCCATCGGTGCTCCCATACCATATATACAGGAAACGGAACTGACCACGATGACATCGCTCCTGCCTGAAAGCAAGGCGGAGGCGGCAGCAAGGCGGAGACGATCGACTTCCTCGTTGATGGCAAGGTCTTTCTCGATATAAGTGTCGGTAGCAGGAAGATAGGCTTCGGGCTGATAGTAATCGTAATAACTGACGTAGTATTCCACTGCATTGTGGGGAAAGAAAGCCTTCATCTCGGTGTAGAGCTGATGCGCCAATGTCTTATTATGGCTGAGAATCAGTGTGGGTTTGCCCACTTGTTGAATCACATTGGCAACGGTGAATGTCTTTCCGGATCCTGTCACTCCCAACAGCACCTGCCCAGGGAGTCCGTCTTTCACTCCCTCTACCAATTGTTGAATTGCCTCTGGCTGGTCGCCTGTTGGTTCGTATTGCGATGTTAAATCAAAATTCATTCGTTTAACGTTTAACGTAGTTAGAAGGAAATGCGTGAAGTGTGGAGAACAACGGAAAAAACGGAAAAATTTCGGAAAAACGGAAATATTGGCTTCATAGAGTTTCTGTTTTTTTAGAAATCATCGGATGAAAAAACTTAATTTTCAGTTTTTCCGTTCTTTTCCGTTTTTTCCGTTGTTATTCATTTTAATTTGTTTGCAAATTTAGGTATTTTAATGATAAGTAAGGAAGTTTTGCATGAGTAATTATCTCATTATTCAACAAATTGTTGTATCTTTGCAAAGTTTTTCAGAGAACAACAATGAAGAAACTCCTTTTCTTAACCACTTTGACTCTTCTTTTGTTGTCTTCGTGCAGAAATTACAATGCCCTGCAGAAGACAACTGACTATGATTATAAATACGAGGCAGCTAAGCAGGCATACGCTGCTGGGCACTACACTCGCGCTTATCAGTTGCTCGATGAGCTGATTCTCATCATGAAAGGTACAGCCAACGCAGAGGAATGTCTGTTTATGGATGCGATGTGCTATTACAACATCCGTGATTACGAAACGGCTACGCTGCACTTCGACCGCTACTACAAATCTTATCCGAAGGGAACCTACACGGAATTGGCAAGATTCTATAGCGGCAAGTCATCGTTTTTGCAGTCGCCCGACCCTCGCTTGGACCAGACTCCAACCTATACTGCCATCAACTCTTTGCAGGACTTCCTGGAGTTTTACCCAATGTCGGACAAACGTGCCGAGGTGAACGACATGATTTTCCAATTGCAAAATCGTTTGGTGCAGAAGGAATATGAGTCTGCACAACTTTACTACAACCTGGGAAACTATGTGGGAAACTGCACGAATGGAGGAAGCAACTACGAGGCTTGTATCATCACGGCAGAAAACGCTCTCAAGTCCTATCCTTACACCAACTTGCGTGAGGACCTCTACATGATGATTCTTCGTGCTCGCTACCACTTGGCAAGCAACAGTGTGGATGAAAAAGCGAATGAGCGCTTTACCCAAACCATTGATGAATACTGGGGCTTCAAGAACGAGTTCCCTGATAGCAAATATATCAATGAGGCTGACCGCATCTTCCGTCACGCCAATGCAAAGCTGACGAAAAAGGGTATCACGCTTGAAGAAGACAAGGACGTGGCTGTGAAATAGAACGACCTCCCCTACTCTTCTCCATCAGAAGAGGACCAAAAGCTTTTAATATTAAAACACTAAACATTTTAAATATAATGGATTTCAAAAAGACAAATGCACCAACCAACACTGTGACTCGTAACTTGAACGATTTCAGCAAGGATACAGGCAATGTTTACGAAAGTGTGGTTATCATTGGCAAACGTGCCAACCAAATTGCTGCTCAGATGAAGGACGAGCTCTCGAAGAAGCTTCAGGAGTTTGGTTCGAATCAGGATAACCTTGAAGAGATTTTCGAGAACGACGAACAAATCCAGATTTCTCGCTACTATGAGCGTTTGCCAAAGCCAACTCTCATCGCTACACAGGAATTCTTGGAAGACAAGATTTATTATCGCAATCCATCGAAGGATTCAAATCCTGACAAACTCTAAGATATAAGATAATAGTTCATGATTCAGAGAATTCAGACTGTTTATCTCGCCATCGTGGCAATCTTCAGCGTTTCTGTGCTGTTTGCTAAGATAGGTACCTACTTGGTGGGTGCCAATACCGTTGCATGGTTCAACAATTTTGTTTTCAACGCTGAAGGCACATCCGTGGAAAGTGCAGGTCCTTGGGCATTGGGCGTGATTCTCATTCTCGTTTTCATTTTGAACGTGGTGAGCATTATGCTTTTCAATTTCAGAATGCGCCAGTTGCGACTTACCATTTTTAGTACGATTCTGCTGGTGGGCTATGTGGCAACATACGCGTTTTTCGCTTGGCTCTATCAAGGCAAACTCGAGGCTGCTGGTGTGGAGGATGTGAGCTATCACTTTCCTTTCATAGCGCTGCTCCCTATTTTGAGCATCATCTTCAATATCCTTGCCATCCATGGAATCAGGAAAGATGAAGCGCTCGTTCGCTCACTCGATCGCATTAGATAATTAAAAATGAAGAATTAAGAATGAAGAATTAAGAATGTATTTTACTCTCATTTTGGAGCAACATGCATTCTTTTTTTCGTTTATAAAGATTCTATACATTATTAAATTTAATATAATGTTTAGAGTTTTGTGACAAACTCAAAAACTCAAGCTTATGGATTTCAAAGATTTGGTGCAAAAGCGCCGTAGCATACGCAAATTTACTGAAGAAGAACTCACACCAGAAGAGGTGCAAACGATTCTTCGTGCAGGATTGATGTCTCCTACTTCGAAAAGCACGAGAGCATGGCATTTCTTAGTTGTTGATGACAAAGCTCTCATCGAACAAATCTCGCAATGCAAATCCGCTGGTGCTGAATTCGTGAAAGGTGCACCGCTTGCAGTGGTTGTACTGATGGACACTACTCAGACGGATGTATGGGTGGAAGATGCATCCATTGCTGCAGTTACTATGCAATATCAGGCTGCCGACCTCGGATTGGGCAGTTGCTGGGCTCAGCTTCGCCTTCGTGGACAAGAAGATGGTACTCCCGCTACCGAAGTGCTCCGCGAGTTGTTGGGATTTCCCGCTGAATTCGAAGCTGAATGTGTCATCGCCTTTGGACACCAAGCCATCGAGCGTAAACCTCAAGATGAGGACAAATTGAAGTGGGAATCAGTACATGTAAACCGGTATTAAGGACAAAGGACAA
>OMTC01000372.1 GCA_900313845.1 uncultured Prevotellaceae bacterium | reverse complement strand
CCATCCCAAAAGAATGGAAATATAAAACCATTCGATTGGTGTTGGAGCGAACGAAACCTACCATTGTTTATGTGGATGGAAAACAAGTGGGAACATCCGACGACATCAGTGTGGCCCAAGAATACGACCTCACCAATGCACTCAGTCCGGGTATGCATCTGTTGACCATTTGTGTGGATAACACGGAGAATTCCGTTCCGAAGCAACTGATTGCCAATTCTCATGCCTACACCGAAGATACGCAGACCAATTGGAATGGCATCATAGGTGAGATTTCGCTGAAGGCAAGCGATGAACACACCTTGTCATTCGAGAAAATACTGACCAATGTAGAGACGGGAGAAGTGAAAGCCGTTCTTCGATTGCCTTATGGAGTGGGTGCAGGAAAAACGATTCGTCTCACCGTCGTGAATGGCATCGGCAAAGACATCGCTGTCGTTTCTCAAAAGACGAAGAAAGATGCCAAAACCGTGGAGGTAAGCGTGAAAGTGGATAAAGCCAAGCCTTGGAGCGAGTTCCATCCTTATCTCTACACTTTGGAAGCACGGTTTGTGGGTTCCAAGGAAGTGGCTTCTCAGCGGTTCGGCTTTGTCCATTTCGACAAACGTGGGCAGCAGTTCTACGTGAACGGACATAAGACCTTCCTGCGTGGCAAACACGATGCCTGTGTGTTCCCGTTGACGGGACATGTGGCGATGGATGTGGCTACGTGGCGACGCTATTTCAAGATGGCAAAGAGCTATGGCATCAACCACTATCGCTTCCATTCCTGGTGCCCTCCCGAGGCTTGTTTCCAGGCAGCCGACGAGTTGGGCATTTACTTGCAGCCCGAACTGCCGTTCTGGGGTGATTTCGATTCCAAGGATCTGCGCTTGATGAGTTTCCTGCTCGACGAAGGAAAGAAGATACTGAAAACCTACGGGCATCATCCTTCGTTTGTGATGATGGCTTTGGGCAATGAACTGTGGGGCGACATATCGAAGATGAAGGAATTTGTGGATGAGTTCCGCAAGATTTGTCCCGAAAAACTCTTCACTTTCGGTTCCAATTTCTATCTCGGCTATCAAGGATGGAAGGAAGGCATGGACTATTTCACCACATGCAGAACGGGTGATGAACGCGACAAGGAATTCAACACCCACACGCGTGGGTCCTTCTCCTTTGCAGACACCTATGATGGAGGATATATCAACCACACTTATCCCAACACTCGCATGAACTTCGATGAAGCAGTGGAAGCGTGTCCTCTCCCAATCATTAGTCACGAAACCTGCCAGTTCCAGATGTATCCCAACTACAAGGAAATGGACAAATACACGGGTGTGCTTCGTCCTTGCAATTTCGAGGTGTTCCGCGAACGTTTGAATCAGGCAGGAATGCTGAATCAGGCAAACGACTTCTTCCGTGCATCGGGCACATGGTCGGCATTGCTCTACCGTGCCGACATCGAAATGGACCTTCGCACGAAGCACATGGCTGGTTTCCAGTTGCTTGACCTGCAAGACTACCCTGGTCAGGGTTCCGCTTTCATCGGCCCTCTCGATGCATTCATGGAGCCAAAGGGCATTATCAGTGGAGATGCGTGGCGTCGCTTCTGTTCCGAAGTGGTGATTTTGGGCGTGATGGACCGTTTTTGCTGGAAGAACAGTGAACAACCTATCATTGATTTGAAGATTGCGAACTATTCAGAAAACTCGTTGAAAGGCAAACGACTCAGATGGGTGTTGACCGATGGCGTTTTCCATATTCAGGACGGAGCTCTGATGGTGGAGGCGGATTCGGCAGGATTGCTCACTGTGGGAACTATCTCACTGAATGTTTCGTCAGTTCAAAAGGCAAAGAAACTCAAGTTGGAGCTTTTCTTGGATGGAACGGACTACAAGAACGATTATCCTCTTTGGATTTATCCCGACACGGACTACACGCCGCTTCGATACGGAACGACCACGAGCGAAGGCATCTACGTGAGCAATGTGCTCAATGCCCGTGTGTTGGAGGAACTGCGCACTGGCGGCAAGGTGCTCCTGATGCCTCGCAAGGAGGATGTGGAAAATGCTACGGTGGGAGGACTGTTCCAAACAGACTATTGGAACTATCGTATGTTCAAGACCATCAGTGAAAACAACAAGAAGCCTGTCTCCCCAGGTACGCTCGGCATTCTTGTCAACCCAAGTCATCCGCTCTTCGGCGATTTCCCAACGGAATCCTATTCCAATTGGCAGTGGTTCTCCATCGTGAAGGAGAGCTACCCATTGATTCTCGACCGTCTCGACAAGGATGAGCGTCCCCTCCTGCAAGTCATCGACAACATTGAGCGCAACCACAAATTGGGACTCGTGATGGAGTTTCAGGTTGAGAGTGGCAAATTGCTCATTTGCATGTCGGATTTGGTCGCCAACCAGTCGAAACCCGAGGTGGCTCAATTCATCAAGAGCATGAGGCAATACATGAACTCCCACCAGTTTAATCCTGACTATCAACTCTCTTTTGCCAATCTGAAACGCCTGCTCACTGAGCGCACTGAAGAGACGAAAGTGAATGAGCTTCGCAATATCTCCTTTGAGTGATGCGAATCCA
>OMTC01000009.1 GCA_900313845.1 uncultured Prevotellaceae bacterium | reverse complement strand
CTTTTGAATTCATTTCAAGATAAATAAGGAAAACGATATGAAATTATCAGAACTGATTGAGAAGCTGAATCCCTTGGAAGTGAAAGGGGATTTGAACAAAGATATAACGGGTGTGAATATAGATTCGCGCCAAGTGAAGGAAGGACATTTGTTCATCGCTGTGAAAGGCACACAGGTGGATGGACATAAGTTCATTCCGAAAGCTGTGGAACAGGGTGCAGTGGCAGTGTTGTGCGAGGACATACCTGCGGATGCAGCAGTGGGTGTGACTTTCGTGAAGGTGGATAACACTGAGCACAAAGTGGGACAAGTCGCTACCACGTTCTATGGCAATCCAACTGAGAAACTGAAGTTGGTTGGTGTGACGGGAACGAACGGAAAGACGACCATTGCCACTACGCTTTACAATCTGTTCCGTCGTCTCGGCTATAAGGTGGGTCTGCTTTCTACTGTGTGCAATTACGTTGATGGTGAAGCAATTCCTACGGAACATACCACTCCCGATCCTATCACGCTGAATCAGTTGCTGGCTCGCATGGTTGAGGCAGGATGCCAATATGTTTTCATGGAAGTAAGTTCTCACTCCATCGTTCAGAACCGTATTGGTGGACTGAAGTTCGTGGGAGGACTCTTTACCAATCTTACGCAGGACCACTTGGACTACCACAAGACTTTCGAGAACTACCGCGATGCGAAGAAGATGTTCTTCGACAACCTGCCTAAGGAGGCTTTTGCTATTACCAATATCGATGATAAGAACGGATTGGTGATGGTGCAGAACACCAAAGCAACGGTGAAGACCTACTCCGTGCAGCAGATGGCAGACTTCAAGGCAAAGATTATCGAATGCCATTTCGCAAGGCAAAGATTATCGAATGCCATTTCGAAGGTATGTATCTGAATATCAATGGACAGGAAGTGGGTGTGCAATTCGTGGGCAAGTTCAATGTGTCGAACCTTTTGGCAGTCTATGGAGCAGCCGTCATGCTGGGTGAGGACCCAATGGAGGTGCTCGTGGCAATGAGCGAGATGAAGCCTGTGAGTGGCCGTTTCGAAGCGCTTCGTTCACCTGCTGGATACACAGCCATTGTGGATTACGCCCATACCGATGATGCACTGACGAACGTGCTGACCGCCATCCATTCCGTACTGGAAGGCAAGGGTAGGGTGATTACTGTTTGTGGTGCAGGTGGTAATCGCGACAAGACCAAACGTCCGAAGATGGCGAGGGCTGCCCTCAAACAGAGCGACATCCTTATCATCACCAGTGATAATCCTCGTTTTGAGGAACCACAGGACATTGTCAACGACATGTTGGCAGGACTGGAGGACGATGCCATGAAGGCACTGATTGCTCAGGAGAACAAGAAGGTGATTAGCATCGTTGACAGACGAGAAGCCATCAAAACCGCTTGCTTGTTGGCACAGAAAGGTGACGTGATTCTCATTGCTGGCAAAGGACACGAGAACTACCAGGACGTGAAAGGCGTAAAGCATCATTTCGACGACAAGGAAGAGGTGGCAAAGGCTTTTGAGGCCTAAAGTCAAAAGTCTAAGGTCAAAGGCTTGCAGTCTGTGTGGTAGCCTTAGACCTCAGACGTGAAACTTTATAACTTAAAACTTTAACACACAAACATACAATATATTTTTATCATGCTGTACCATTTATCAGAGTATTTGAAAGATTTGAACATCCCTGGAATTGGAATGTGGTCTTACGTCTCGTTCCGTTCCTTGATGGCAATGATGTTCTCGCTCATCATCTCGATGTGGATGGGTAAAGGCTTCATCACTTACATGAAGCGTAAAAGGCATTTGGAAAAAGCACGTGACGCTGAAATCGACCCATTTGGCGTGAAGAAGATTGGCGTGCCTTCGATGGGTGGTATTGTGATTATTACTGCCATCGTGATTCCTGCATTGTTATTGGGTAAACTGAACAATGTGTATGTCATTCTTTTGATTGCCACCACGTTGTGGTTTGGTCTGTTGGGTTTCCTCGACGACTTAATCAAGTTGAGGGGAAACAAGGACGGATTGAAACCAAGATGGAAACTTCTGGGTCAGTTCCTGATGGGTGCTACCATTGGTGTTACTCTTTGGCTGAGCCCCGATGCCGTTGTTCGTGAGAATGTGACGCGGGAAATCAACCAAGCAGAGGTGGTGTATCACAAGAGTGAAGCACGTAAATCGACGGTGACGACTGTTCCTTTCTGCAAGAACAACAACCTGGACTATTACGAAGCGTTCAGTTTCATTAAGAGTGGAAAGGCGAAGCGTGCCTGTGGATGGATTCTGTTTATCTTCGTGACCACTTTCGTGATTATGGCGGTGACGAACGGTTCGAATCTGAACGACGGTATGGACGGCATGTGCGCTGGCAATTCCGCCATTATTGGTACGGCTTTGGGCATACTTGCGTATGTGTCGGGACACATACAATTTGCCAGCTATTTGAACGTGATGTATATTCCCGGCTCGGAGGAGATTGTGGTATTCATCTGCGCTTTCGTGGGTTCGCTGATTGGTTTCCTTTGGTACAATGCTTATCCAGCGAAGGTGTTCATGGGCGATACGGGAAGTTTGTCGATTGGTGGTATCATTGCTGTGACTGCTGTGATGATTCACAAGGAACTACTCATTCCGATTCTTTGTGGCATCTTCCTCGTGGAGAGTATTTCCGTGATTCTGCAAACCTCTTATGCGAAGTACGGAACCCGTCATGGCAAGAAACTGCGTGTGTTCAAACGTGCTCCATTCCACGACCACTACAGAGTGTTGCAGAGCGACTTGGACCCCAATACGAAGTATCTGATTAAGCGACCAACCACGGTGCTGCAGGAGAACATGATTACGATTCGTTTCTGGATTGTGACGATTCTCTTGGCTGCTGCAACAATCATCACTCTGAAGATTCGATAGAAATAAAACCAAACACAAAATAAAACACGACACTATTAGCATTAACACGACACGACAAAATAAGAAAGTAAGATGAAACGAATTGTAGTATTAGGTGCTGCCGAGAGTGGTGCAGGAGCAGCAGTTTTGGCAAAGGTGAAAGGATTCGATGTGTTTGTTTCCGATATGTCTGCTATCAAGGATAAGTATAAGAAGCAACTTGATGAACATGGCATTGTATGGGAAGAAGGACATCACACGGAAGAACTGATTCTGAATGCAGACGAAGTGATTAAGAGTCCTGGCATTCCTGACTCAGCACCTATGATTGTGAAAATCAAGGAAAAGCAGATTCCGATTATCTCGGAAATTGAATTTGCTGGTCGATATACGAATGCCAAGATGATTTGTATTACGGGTTCGAATGGTAAGACGACCACCACCTCTCTCATCTATTACATTCTGAAAGAGGCAGGCTACAATGTGGGTTTGGCAGGAAATATTGGAAGGAGTTTGGCGCTTCAAGTGGCAGAAGAGCATTTCGATTACTATGTGATTGAATTGTCGAGCTTCCAGTTGGATAACATGTACGACTTCCGTGCTGACATTGCTGTGCTGATGAATATCACCCCCGACCACTTGGACCGTTACGACTTCAAGATGCAGAACTATGTCGATTCGAAGATGCGAATCACTCGTAACCAGACGGAGAACGATGCTTTCGTCTTTTGGAACGACGACCCAATCGTGAAGAAAGAACTGGCAAAGTACGACCTCAAGGCAAAGCTCTATCCTTTCTCTGAATTCCACGAGGATGATGCCATTGCTTACACCGAGGACAAGGAATACGTGATTGAAAAGCCAACGCCATTCAATATGGAGCAGGAGGAATTGGCACTTACAGGCAAGCACAACCTCTACAACTCTCTTGCAGCAGGTATCACTGCCGACATCGCAGGCGTTTCGAACGAAATGATTCGCAAGGGATTGAGCAGTTTTGCAGGCGTGGAGCATCGACTCGAAAAGGCGGGAAGAGTGCGTGGCGTTGATTTCGTGAACGATTCCAAGGCAACGAACGTGGATGCTTGTTGGTATGCCCTCGAAAGCATGAAACAGCCAACCGTGCTGATTCTGGGAGGAAAGGACAAAGGCAATGATTATTCTCACATCTTCGACCTCGTGAAGGAAAAGTGCATCGGATTGGTTTTCCTCGGTGTGGATAACTCCAAACTCCATGCTGCTTTCGATGGCTTTGGTATTCCGATTGCTGATGTGAAGAGTATGAAGGACTGTGTGGACGAATGCTACAAGATGGCTAAGCCAGGTTCGTGCGTCTTGCTGAGTCCTTGTTGTGCCAGCTTCGACCTCTTCAAGAATATGGAGGACCGAGGCGACCAGTTCAAGGAGTGTGTGAGGAACCTTTAAAGAAATGAGTAGTGAGCAGTGAGTAGTGAGGAGTTGTTCCATCCGGATGGCGTTCCTCACTCCTCACTTCTCATTCCTCACTAAAAATAATAATCGTGACAAAATGGGTAAGAAAATCTCGGACTATCTCAAACTCAACATATTCAAGGGAGACATCGGTATATGGATGATCTATTTTCTTCTTTGTATGGTGTCGCTTGTTGCCATTTATAGTGCATCGAGCAACTTGACTTTCAAGAGTGGAAACCACTGGGAGCCAGTGGTGAGTCAGGCTGGTTTTTTGTTGTTTGGCCTGCTCATCATCATTGCTATCAACAACGTTCCTTGCAAGTTCTTCAAGTTGATACCACTTTTTGGTATGCCTATTGCGATAGGTATGTTGGGTTACGTGCTATTGAAGCAGCAGGGAGTGAACGATGCAGCACGTTGGATTGACATATTTGGCGTGAAGTTCCAGCCTTCGGAGTTTGCCAAATCCATGCTGATTTTGCAGATAGCCGTGGTGCTCTCGAAGGTGAACCAACGCAAGAGGAAACTCTCGGAATCGCGTGCTCGAAATGCCAGTGAGACGATTGACAAAAGTATGCGCAAGGCATTCTATGTGTGTTCGGCTTATGCTTGTTTGACGTGTGGACTCATCGCTCCTGAGAATTTCTCCACGGCAGGTATGCTTTTCCTCGTGATTGCCACGATGATGTATGTAGGCAATATCCCACTGAAGTATCTGGGCAAGGGCTTTGCTGTGATTGGTGCAATTGGTGGCTTCGCTCTATTTCTGATGTTCGCTACACCT
Source organism: uncultured Prevotellaceae bacterium (assembly GCA_900313845.1). Classification (GTDB taxonomy): domain Bacteria; phylum Bacteroidota; class Bacteroidia; order Bacteroidales; family Bacteroidaceae; genus UBA3839. Next base: position 10,049 of record OMTC01000009.1, on the reverse strand, counting down.
GAGGAAACCCTGAAAAACTATCGTCGTGCGCTGACATGGAAGCACCGTATCGAATCGAAATTTGTGCATTCGGATTCAAACGATGAGAACGCAACCATCAACATGGAGGAGAAATGGCAGGAAAACACGGCGCACATCGCCATCGCCAATTCCAATGTGGTCGGCTTGGGCGTGGGCAACTCCATTGAGCGCGACTTCCTGCCTCATGCAGAGTCCGACTTTATTTATTCCATCATCGTGGAAGAAACAGGCCTATTTGGAGGGCTTCTGGTGCTGATGCTCTATGTGATGTTGTTAGTGAGGGTGTGGAGGATAGCCCAGAAGTGTGACAAATATTTCCCCGCCTATCTGATTATAGGCTTGGGGTTGATGATGGTGGTGCAAGCATTGGTGAACATGGCGGTTTCAGTGGGGCTGTTCCCTGTGACGGGACAGACGCTGCCGCTCATCAGTCATGGAGGTACTTCCATCATTATCACCAGTTTCAATATGGGCATGATTCTCAGTGTGAGTCGCTATGCGCAAAGCGTAACGGAGAAGGCAAAAGCTTTGGAAATGGCTTCTGCCAACGAAACCCAGGAATTTGCCAGTTCGGAAGGTATGCAATAAAGAGTCATCTCCATCCTCACCATTCCGAGGATGGAGATGATAGCTTCAACTATTCTTATGAGAGGACGGGATAAGACCTGATGCTGATGCTTCAGGAACGGTTTCCGACATGATGGTCGGCATTCTTTTCCTATTCGTTTTTTCATGGAGGAAAAGAGCCTCTTTTTGCAAGAATGTAAATGCTCTTCTTGTGCGATAACTATGGAGGAAAATGGGGCAAAAAGCTCTGTTTTTTTTCAAAAAATCCAAAATTATTTGTTTCTGCTTAATTTCTTGCGAAAAAAAGATAAAAAGTCAGTAATTTTTTGTATTTTTGCAAATTAAGAAAGAACTGGAAACGATATGGAATTAAAAGAACCATTGAGAGTTATCGTGAGTGGCGGTGGAACTGGTGGACACATCTTCCCTGCCGTTTCCATTGCTACTGCCATCAAGGCTGAGTATCCCGATGCAGAAATCCTGTTTGTGGGTGCTGAAGGCCGTATGGAGATGCAGCGCGTGCCTGCTGCTGGCTACAAGATAATTGGTTTGCCTATTGCGGGTTTCGACCGCAAGAACTTGTTGAAAAATGTGGTTGTTCTCTATAAGATTGCCAAGAGTCAGTGGAAAGCTCGCAAGATCATCAAGGAATTCAGACCGCATGTGGTGGTGGGTGTAGGCGGCTATGCCAGTGGACCTACGCTGAAGACGGCTGGACAAATGGGTATTCCAACGCTGATTCAGGAGCAGAATTCCTACGCAGGTGTGACCAACAAACTGCTTGCCAAGTCTGCCAAGAAAATTTGTGTGGCATACGACGGTATGGAGCGATTCTTCCCTGCTGAGAAAATCATCAAGACGGGTAATCCTGTTCGCCAGAATTTGCTTGATGCCAAGGTGACAAAAGCTGAAGCAACAGAGAGTTTCGGACTCGACCCAAAGAAACGCACCGTGTTGGTGATTGGTGGAAGTCTGGGAGCGAGAACTGTGAACGAAAGCATCTTGCAGCACATTGAGGACATCCGTGGGGCAAAAGACGTACAGTTCATTTGGCAGACTGGAAAATACTACAGTGAGGAAATCCACATGGCACTTGCCAAGGAAGACCCTGTTCAGAATATGAAGGTGACGGATTTCATTTCGAATATGGATAATGCATACGCTGCTGCCGACTTGGTGATTTCACGTGCTGGTGCCAGTTCTATTTCCGAGCTATGTTTGTTGAAGAAACCTTGTATCTTGGTGCCTTCGCCAAACGTGGCAGAGGACCATCAGACGAAGAATGCGCTTGCGCTCTCGACGAAAGGTGCTGCCATCTTTGTGAAGGATAGTGATGCAAGGAATGAGTTGATTCCGCTTGCGCTGAAGACCGTGGTTGATGATGCGCAGTTGGCTTCGCTCAGCGAGAATGTAGGCAAGTTGGCTTACCACGATTCTGCCAAAAAGATTGCAGACGAGGTGGTTAAGTTAGCAGTTGAGCAGATGGCATAGAAGCCCCCTCCGACTCCCCCGAGGGGGAGGAGAAGGGAGTGAAGCGTGAAGTGTGAAGCGTGAAGCGATGCCATCCGGACGATAAGACCTTTGACTTCAAAGCCCATTATAGACACAAAATAACAAGACAATAATAGATGCAGAATTTAGACAATATACGTTCAGTTTACTTTGTTGGTGCAGGTGGCATCGGCATGAGTGCGCTTCTCCGCTATTTCCTTGGTAAGGGGTATAACGTGGGAGGTTACGACAAAACTCCAAGTGAACTGACTGAGCGCCTCATTGAGGAAGGTGCTCTGATTCATTATGAGGAAAATGTAGAGTTGATTCAGGATTGTTTCAAGGATAAGGATTCCACCTTGGTGGTCTATACACCAGCCATTCCTTCCGAACATAAGGAACTGGTCTTTTTCCGTGAAAACGGTTTCGAGATTGAGAAGCGTGCGCAGGTATTGGGCTTCTTGACGAATAAGCACAAGGGACTTTGCGTGGCAGGAACTCATGGCAAGACAACCACTTCGACGATGGTTGCACACATCTTGCATCAATCTCATGTGGATTGCAATGCTTTCCTCGGTGGTATTTCCAAGAACTACGGAACCAATTATATCCTTTCTGATACGAGTGACTATGTGGTGATTGAAGCCGACGAGTTCGACCGCTCTTTCCATTGGCTCCGTCCTTGGGCAACGGTGATTACGGCAACAGACCCTGACCACCTCGACATCTATGGCACGAAAGAAGCTTATTTAGAGAGCTTCCGCAAATATACTACGCTCATTCAGACTGGTGGTGCGTTGATTATCCACAAGGACCTCGAGATGAAGGCAGACGTGCAGGAGGGAGTGACGGTGTACGAATATTCACGTACTGAAGGTGATTTCCATGCTGAGAACATTCGCATTGGCAATGGCGAGATATTCTTCGATTTCGTTTCTCCAAAAGGCGTAGTGAAGGATGTGCAGCTTGGTGTGCCAGTGAGTATCAATATTGAAAACGGTGTGGCTGCCATGGCATTGGCACAATTGGCAGGAGCTACTGATGAAGAACTTCGTGAAGGTATGCGTAGTTTCCGTGGTGTGGACCGTCGTTTCGACTTCAAGTTGAAGACGGAGAACATCGTGTTCTTGAGTGATTATGGTCATCATCCAAAGGAAATAGAGCAGAGTGTGAAGTCTATCCGCGAACTCTATGCCGACAAGAAGATTGCAGCGATTTTCCAACCACATCTCTATACCCGTACTCGTGACTTCTATCAGGACTTCGCTAATGCGCTCTCGCTGCTCGATGAAGTGTTCCTCTGCGACATCTATCCTGCACGCGAAGAACCGATTCCTGGTGTGACGAGCCAACTCATCTACGACCGTCTTCGTCCAGGTATTGAGAAGTATCTCATCCATAAGGAACAGATTCTTGATGTGGTGAAGAAAGGCGGATTTGATGTGCTGATCTCTTTGGGTGCTGGCGACATCGAAAATTTTGTGCCCGAAATTACCCGTATTCTCAAAGAGAAAGCATAGAATTGCATTGGCGTTGCTTGGGCTACGCCAAGCTGAAGTTTCAAGTTGGCTCTGCCAACGTTTCAGGCCTTGAAACTTTTGAAACGGCACATTGTGCCTTGAAACCTGAAACTTGAAACTGGCACGAAGTGCCTTTGAAACTTTTAAAAAATAATAGTTCAGTGAAAGCCAAACAGATATTCAAGATTATTCTTTTTGTGGTGCTCTTTTTGGGTGTCGTCGCCTATATCACGTATGCGATGCTCGACCTTTCAGGAGGAGACCCAAAGGAAATATGTACAGAACTTTCACTTGTGGTGGAGGAGAATCCACACGCCGATTTCATTGATGCTAAACAGGTAGAGAAGATGCTTCAGGATGCCAATGTCTATCCAAAAGGAAAATTGATGAAGGATATTGATACTCGGCAGATTGAACAAATGCTGAAGGCGGACAACTTCATCGAAAGCGTGGAGTGCTTCAAGACGAATAACGGCATGGAAGTGGGGAAGGGAAAGGTGTGTGTGCGTGTCAAGCAGCGCACTCCAGTTGTTTATGTGTTGCCCGACAACGCTGCTGGCTATTATGTGGATGCTGAAGGCACAGTGATTCCAAACACTGTTTATGCCAAGAATATCGTGACGGCGACAGGAACTATTGCACAGGAATTTGCCCGTGAGCAATTGGCTCCTTTCGGTGCATTCATTCAGAGCGATAGTTTTTGGGACAACCAAATTGAACAGATTTATGTGTCGCTCAATTCGAAGCGTGAGCCTGTGGTGACACTTGTGCCAAGGGTTGGCGACCAAACCATCTACATGGGCTCGCTTGAAAAGTACGAGAAGAAGTTGCGTAGGATGCGCATCTTCTACGAAAAGGCTCTTGTGAAGGTGGGCTGGAACAAATACTCACGTTTTAACTTGGAATACGATAACCAAGTGGTGTGTACCAAGCGTGAGAAAAGACAATAGGTAGTCGTTTTTAGGACATTGAAACAAATATTATTGAGACAACAGATTTTATTGAAACAAAATAAAACTACAATATATGGCAGACAAAGATTCAATCATCGTAGCAATTGAACTCGGTACTTCGCGTATTTCAGGTATTGCTGGTAAAAGGAAGGATGGGTCTATGCAGATTCTTGCATACGCTGAGGAGAAAACCACTTCCTGTGTGAAACGAGGTATTGTTCATAACATTGACAAAACTACACAGAGCATTAAGAGCATCATTAGTAAGTTGCAGGCTTCATTGAAGTTGAACATCAATCAAGTCTATGTGGGCATCGGTGGACAGTCGGTGCGCTCAGTGAAGAGCAAAGTGCGCCGCAATATGATGACGCAAACCTACATCAATGCAGACCACATCGATGCAATGAACGATGAGAGCTATAACGTGACAGTTCCCGATTGTGAATTGTTAGGAAACTTCGCTCAGGGTTTCGTTGTTGATTCCAATGTGGTCGATGACCCTGTGGGTGTGATGGGTACCAACATCGAAGGCGAATACCTGAATGTGATAGCTCGTCGTAAACTGAGAGGTAATATCGAGAATTGTTTCAACAATACTGATGTGCGTATTGCCGAAACCAAACTTTCCGCTTATGAATTGGCAAAGAACGTGCTGACCGACCAGGAGAAGCGTGCGGGCAGTGTGCTGGTGGATTTGGGCGCGGGTACAACTACCGTAGTGGTGTATAAGAACAACATCGTTCGCCACCTTGTCACTCTTCCAATCGGCTCTGCTAATATCACTCAGGACCTGATGAACCTCGAAATTGATGAGGCTGAGGCAGAAGAGGTAAAGCAGAAGTACGGCAATGCCTACATCGAGGATTCCGAGAGTTCGGATGATTACCTTTCCCAAACCTACACCACTTCTTACGACCGCAAGGTGAAGATTTCAGAGATTCAGCACATCATCGAGGCTCGTCTCACTGAAATTATTGCCAACGTGAAGAACCAAATCAGCAACACGCCATACGCAAATCAGTTGCTGGGCGGTATCGTGCTGACGGGCGGTGGTGCCAATATGAAGAACATTGAGAAGGCTTTTGCCAATCTCAATCTCAATATCGACAAGGTGCGCATTGCTCGCAGCTTGAACCAACCTGTTATCAAGAATAGCGATGTGAAGAACCTTTCCACCGATAATGGCATGGGTAATTCCATCATTTCCCTTCTCATTTCGGGCGATGCCAACTGTGTGGGTGACGAGAAATACGACCCTAATGGCAACATGTTCGACAACGACAAAAAGGAGAAGGATATTGCTGAGCGTCGTGCCAAGGAAGAACAGGAAACTAAGCTCGAGAATGAAGCTCTCCAAAAGTTGGAAGAGTTCAAGAACCGTGTTCGTCAGGGTATAGAGGATGTTAATCGCAAGCAGCAGGATGTGGCTGAGAATGGCAAAGACAAGAAGTTGCGTCAGCGTGCTTCCGACTTGGCACTCGATTGCGAATCGCTCTTCTCTGAGGAATATGAGCATTGCATCGAAATCCTTTCCGCTAAGGACAAGAATAAGCAAATCATCAAGGAGGCAGCAGAACTTCGTGATAAGATGGATGCTGCAATCTCTGCTCTTCGTCACACGATTAAGGAACAGGAAGAAGCCAACAGTTTCCTCAATCGTTTGAAGAACGCTATCAACGACATGGTGAACGACTAACCGATTTCCATTGGATTACACAAAGATTAATCACAAGAACGTAAAAAGAAAGGACACAATATGCCAGAACAGAATGACAACTTTGCTCCGTTTAATTTTCCAACGGCAAACAAAAGCATAATCAAGGTTATCGGTGTAGGTGGTGGCGGTGGAAACGCCGTGAACCACATGTTCAACGAAGGAATCCACGACGTATCATTTGTCGTTTGCAATACAGATAGTAAGGCACTGGGCGACTCTCCAGTACCACTCAAACTCCAGTTGGGTAAGGAAGGACTAGGTGCGGGAAACCGTCCTGAGGCTGCCAAAAAAGCAACCGAGGAATCGCTCGATGAGGTTCGTACCATGCTTGACGATGGAACCAAAATGGCTTTCATCACCGCTGGTATGGGTGGTGGAACCGGAACAGGTGCTGCTCCACTCATTGCAAAGACAGCTAAGGACTTGGATATTCTCACGGTGGGTATCGTCACGATTCCATTCCGTTGGGAAGGAAACCGAAAGATTGACCAAGCCCTCGATGGTGTGGAAGAAATCAGTAAGAACGTCGACGCACTGTTGGTTGTGAACAACGAACGTCTGCGTGAGATTTACCAAGACCAGACCGTGACGGAAGCATTCGCACGCGCCGACGATACCCTTTGTAATGCAGCAAAGAGTATCAGTGAGATTATCACGATGCATGGTGTGATCAACCTCGACTTCCAAGATGTAAAGACCGTCTTGAAGGATGGTGGTGTGGCAATCATGAGTACAGGCTATGGTGCAGGCGAAGGTCGTGTCACAAAGGCTATTCAAGATGCACTTCATTCTCCGCTCCTCAATGACAATGACATCTATCACTCTAAGAAGGTGTTGATTCATATCATCGAACCTGGTCCAGAAGGTTCTGCTCCGCTCATGATGGAGGAAATGAACGAAATCAATGAGTTCATGGACCGTATGCAAATCGACATCGTGGAGACCAAGTGGGGTCTTTCTCGTGACCCAGAATTGCAGGACAAGGTGAAGGTGACGATTCTTGCTTCAGGCTTTGGTGTGAAGGACATCAATTCTGCCGAGATGGACAACCGTTTGGCAGAGCGTGATGAAGAAGCTCGCCGTCGCGAGGCTGAAGAAGCTGAGCGTGCCGCAGAACGTCGCTCACGTCGTGAAGGCATCTATGGTTCAAGCAGTAAGAACGGTTATGTGCATCGTCCTGTTTATAGCTATATCTTCCGAGATGAAGACCTCGACAACGACGACGTAATCAGTAGTGTGGAATCGTCTCCTACTTACAAGCGCTACAAGAACACCCTTCGTATGCTCTCGCAGCGTTCTGAATCCAAGGAGCAGGCTCCTGTAGCTGGCGACACCATCACTTTCGGTGATGAAGGATAGTAAATGATGAATGAAGAATGAAGAACGAAGAATGAGTTTTACTTACTTCGCTTCATTCTTCATTTTTCATTTTTCACTTTTCACTCTTTTATCTCATTCTCTAAACATTCAATTTCAAACAATATGGCACTTTTTGAAAAAGTTAGTAGCGATATTATTGCTGCGATGAAGGCAAAGGATGCTGTTCGTCGCGATACCCTTCGTAATGTGAAGAAGTATTTCTTGGAGGCAAAGACTGCTCCTGGAGCAAATGATGAATTGACGGATGACGCTGCTCTGAAGATTCTCCAGAAATTGGCAAAACAGGGTCGTGAGTCTGCTGAAATCTATAAAGGACAAGGCCGTGCAGACCTTGCTGAAGAGGAAATGGCACAGGTGCGTGTCATCGAGGAATATCTTCCAAAGCAACTCTCCGAAGAAGAACTTGAGGCCAAGTTGAAGGAAATCATCGCCGAAGTGGGTGCTTCTGGTCCTCAGGACATGGGTAAGGTAATGGGTGTTTCTACCAAGAAACTTGCTGGACTTGCTGAAGGTCGCGCCATCTCTGCTTGCGTGAAGAAGCTTCTGACGCAGGGATAGCATATACTCTTAGGATTCCTTGTCTTCATCGAACATCTTGGAATCCTTTTTCAAATACAAATTTAAAAGGGAATCAGAATAGTTCTGGTTCCCTTTCTTTTCTCACTTTTTTTGTTTGAGACATTGTCGGTATTCTGAAAATCACTTCCGTCCAACCGACTGAAAATAAATTAGAATATGTAAGAATTGAATGATTCTAATTCAGTAGCATAAGACTTTGTCCTATATGGCTGTAAATGACACGTAGATGCTTTGTAAGGCTTATGCGTCGATGTTTGCGTAAGTTGCATTACGCTCGATGAATTCGCGGCGTGGAGCCACATCTTCGCCCATCAGCATGGAGAAAGTATAGTCTGCTTCAGCAGCGTCATCGATGGTTACTTGAGTGAGCAGACGTGTCTCAGGATTCATGGTGGTGTCCCAAAGCTGCTCAGGATTCATTTCACCAAGACCTTTGTATCGCTGAATGTGAACACCTGCACCCGTCTCTGTTCCGTCTCCGTATTTGTCAAGGAAACGTTGCTTTGCCACATCGTCGTAGCAATACTCACTCACCTTACCCTTCGTACACTTGTAGAGAGGTGGGTTGGCAATGTAGAGACGACCGTCGCGAATCAGCTGAGGCATGAAGCGGAAGAAGAGGGTCATAATAAGTGTGGCAATGTGCGCACCATCCACATCGGCATCCGCCATGATGATGGTCTTGTAGTAGCGAAGCTTCTCATAGTTAGCCTCCTTCGTGTCTTCTGGGTTGAGACCGAAACGCACGCCGAGAGCCTGGATGATATTGTTCACCTCTTCGTGCTCGAATGCTTTGTGCCACATCACGCGCTCCACATTGAAAATCTTACCACGGATAGGAAGGATTGCCTGGAAGTGACGGTCACGTCCTTGCTTTGCAGAACCACCAGCGGAATCTCCCTCCACGATGAACATCTCGCAGTTGGCTGGGTCACGATCGGAGCAGTCTGCCAATTTGCCTGGCAGTCCACCACCCGTCATTGGGTTCTTGCGCTGAACACTTTCACGAGCCTTGCGAGCAGCTACACGGGCTGTGGCTGCCAAAACCACCTTGTCAACGATGAGTTTTGCCTCCTTTGGATGCTCTTCCAAATAGTTGGTCAGTGCCTCATAAACAGCCGAACCCACAGAACCAGCCACTTCGCTGTTACCGAGTTTCGTCTTGGTCTGTCCTTCGAACTGAGGCTCTGCCACCTTCACAGAGATGACAGCGGTAAGGCCTTCGCGGAAGTCCTCGCCCGAAATCTCAATGTGCTGCTTTTCCAGTTTCTCTGTCACGCCGTTATCATCGGCATACTTCTTCAGTACGCGTGTGAGTGCCGTGCGGAAACCAGTGAGGTGCGTACCACCTTCTATGGTATTGATATTGTTGACGTAGGAGTGGAGGTTTTCAGAGTACGAAGTGTTATACATGATAGCCACTTCAATTGGTGTGTTGTTACGCTCAGTGTTGAGGTAAATCACATCGTCGAAAAGATGTGTGCGGGTGGAATCCAAATAGCGCACGAAATCGCGCAAACCACCTTGAGAGTAGAACACCTTCTTTCGGATGCCTTCGATGCCCTGTTCTGCATTCACATCGAGACGCTTGTCAGTCAACGTGATAGTGATGCCTGCGTTCAAGAAAGCAAGCTCGCGCATGCGGTTGGCAAGGATGTCATATTTGTAAGTAGTAGTGATGAAAATAGACTTGTCTGGCCAGAATTGCTGACGAGTACCGCGCAAATCCGTTTCGCCCACCACTTTCACGTCGTACTGAGGCTTACCGCAAGCGTATTCCTGCTGATAGATTTTGCCATCGCGGAACACCTGCGAAATCAT
>OMTC01000402.1 GCA_900313845.1 uncultured Prevotellaceae bacterium | reverse complement strand
AGAGAGTTCATCGAAGTAGAGACGGTCGCACATGTCGTAGTCTGTACTTACTGTCTCAGGGTTGTAGTTAATCATGATGGACTTATAGCCAAGCTTGCGAGCCGTGTTGATGGCATTCACCGAGCACCAGTCGAATTCCACCGAAGAACCGATGCGGTAAGCACCCGAACCGAGCACCACCACCGACTTGTCGTTCTTGTAATATTCGATGTCGTGTGAAGCACTCTTACTTGCACTATTCACCACCTCTTTCCATTCCTCAGTGGTTTGCTTGTCGGCACGAGTAGGTTCCACCTGTGGCAGATAAGTGAAATAGAGGTAGTTTGTGAGTTCAGGATGCTCGCTGGCAACAGTGTCGATACGCTTTACAGAAGGCAAAATGCCACGCTCCTTGCGGTAGCGACGAACAGCCAGATTCTCCTTCTCCATGTTAGCATGCTCTGGTTTCAGCACAAAACGTGCAATCTGGAAGTCTGAGAAACCTGCTGCTTTCACTTCACGGAGGAAATCATCAGAGAGTTCCTCGAGGCTGTTGAACGACTGAAGTTGATGCTTCAGGTCAACGATATGTTTCAGACGCTCGATAAACCAAACGTCAATCTTTGTCAATTCTTCAATGCGGTCACAAGTGTAGCCTTCTTCAAGTGCCTGCGCAATAGCGAAGATACGCAAATCTGTAGGGTTGGAAAGTTCCTCATCGAGGTTTTCAAATCTCACATGGTCATTGCCTACGAATCCGTGCATGCCCTGACCTATCATACGGAGACCTTTTTGTATCATTTCCTCAAACGAGCGTCCAATCGACATGATTTCGCCTACCGACTTCATGGAAGAACCAATCAAGCGGCTCACTCCAGAGAATTTTGTCAAGTCCCAACGAGGAATCTTACAAATCATGTAGTCGAGCGAAGGAGCCACGTATGCGGAGTTGGTCGTTCCCATCTCACCAATTTGGTCAAGCGTGTAACCCAATGCAATCTTGGCAGCAACGAAAGCGAGAGGATAACCTGTTGCCTTTGAAGCCAAAGCAGATGAGCGAGAGAGACGAGCATTGATTTCGATGATACGGTAGTCGTTGGTTACAGCATTGAAGGCAAACTGTATGTTACACTCACCCACGATGTTGAGATGCTTCACACACTTAATCGAAATTTCTTGCAACTGCTTCACTTGCTCTGCAGTTAGAGAACAAGTAGGAGCCACCACGATGGATTCACCCGTATGGATGCCGAGTGGGTCGAAGTTTTCCATTGAAGCCACCGTGAAACAGTGGTCGTTGGCATCACGAATCACCTCAAATTCTATTTCCTTCCAACCCTTCAAAGACTCTTCCACAAGAATCTGAGGAGCAAAAGTGAAAGCACTCTCAGCGATTTCCTTGAATTTCTCCTCGTCGGGACAGATACCGGAACCAAGTCCTCCAAGTGCGTAAGCCGAACGAATCATAATAGGGAAGCCAATGCGGTGTGCTGCTGCCAGCGCATCCTCCATCGATTCCACAGCCTGCGAGATTGGAGTCTTCAGCTCTGCCTCATCGAGTCGCTTCACAAAGCGGTCTCGGTCTTCTGTGTCCATGATAGCTTCCACAGATGTACCCAAGACTTCTACACCATATTCAGCAAGTGTGCCATTCTGATACAGTTCCGTTCCACAATTCAAAGCGGTCTGTCCACCGAAAGCCAGGAGGATTCCATCAGGACGCTCCTTCTTGATGATTTCAGTGACGAAATAAGGAGTGACGGGTTGGAAATAGACTTTGTCAGCGATACCTTCCGAAGTTTGAATAGTGGCAATGTTAGGATTGACAAGCACTGAGCTCACACCTTCCTCTCGCAAAGCCTTCAACGCCTGCGAGCCAGAATAGTCAAATTCACCTGCTTGTCCGATTTTCAATGCGCCCGAACCCAAAACGAGCACCTTACTGAGTTTCTTTTTCATAAATAAAAGTATTGTGTTTGAGATGTACTTTCTTCGATGAATTGTTCTTTTTACCTAAAGACTACATTTTCTATTCCAATCTGCAAAGTTAATTCAAAATTCCGAAGTATGCAAACACTTTGCCATTTTTTGAGCTATTTTTCTATCAAATTGAATATCTATTGAAATTTTATGCAAAAATCACCGCTGTTATGTTAAAAATAAGGATTATGTAACACGGAAAACCGCTCGTAGAAAAAATCTATAGGGACACAAGAAGCCATATGATGGTATGGAGTAAGTTTAGTGATGGTATGGAATAAGTTTAACGATGGTATGGAATAAGTTTAACGATGGTAT
>OMTC01000363.1 GCA_900313845.1 uncultured Prevotellaceae bacterium | reverse complement strand
TGGATTCCTATCCATGCCGACGTCTTCAAGTTCATCCAAAGAACCTCCGAGAAGTACGACATCATCTTTGCTGACCCACCATACGCCCTCGACAATCTGGCTGACATCCCCCGTTTGGTGTTCGAAGCCGACATTCTTGCCCCTGATGGCATCTTGATTTTAGAGCATGGCAAGGACTACAGTTTCACCGATGCCCCTCATTTCATGGACCACCGCTCGTATGGTTCCGTCAATTTCAGCTTCTTTTCATTGGAACAGCAATAGAGCAATCATCCATACAATCATCACGACCATTCATGTTTTTTCAGAACGTTAATGGTCGTGTTTCATTTGTTCTTTTGCTTCTACCGATGTCCTGCTTTGCTTGAACTCGCGCTTTCCTTCGCTTTTACTGAACCTTTAGTTCGGTGTAAGCCAAATGTTGAGCCCTCGTTGTTGTTCAAGCGAGCCCTCGCTTGAACGCAGCCGAGGGCTCGCTTGAATGATAACGAGCCCTCGCTTATTTAGTTGAATCAAAGTAGAAGTTCAGTGAATCCCCTATAGCGCTTCAGTGAATCCCCATAAGCGCTTCAGTCAATCCCCTACAGCGTTTCTGTGAATCCCCATAAGCACTTCAGTCAATCCCCTACAGCGCTGCATAAAAAGCATTTCTTTGTTCCTCTGCCTCCATTCCCTATAGCTTGCGAAAGAACCTTAAACACTCCGCTTGCTCTGTTATTCAATTCGTTGCACCCACGTTACTTTTCCGTTTTTCAAATATTTGACACACCCTCCACGTTTTAGTAATGTACTTTAGAACAAATAGCCGAGACCCACACAGGCCGTGTTGCTGCGAGTCCAGAGCTCATTACGGGAACGAAGAACATAGTTGACAAACAGGGAAATGACGTGTTTGCCAACCGACATTTCGGCACCTACTCCACCGTAGAGGCCGACACCGCCCCAGCTGTCCGACTCAACAGGAAGGAGTGAACTCATTTCTTCCTGCTTTACACCGAGAAGCAGATTAAGGCTAACACCTGCGCGAATGAACGGACGGATTCGGCTATCGGGCAGGAAGCGCCAACCCGCACCCACCAGTGCCTCGGCATTGGCATATTTCATCTTTGCGTCGAATTCGTCCTTCCACGCATCAACCCTTACAACCACATCCCTCACTACCTTTTCCATGCCTGTCACATTCCAATAGCTCAACAGCACCTTCCCTTCCATGAAGAACGACTTACTGAAACGTGGTAAGGTGACATCGACCCCCACGCCTACCTGAGGCACGACTCCCTTCATGGTCAGGTCGTTGGCAAAATTGTAGATGCTCTTGTCAGGATGCACACGGGTGAAGCCCACGCCAGCGTCAAGAGCCAACCGGCACTTCAAGCCTGCGGCTGTCTGTTCGTTGTAGCGAAATCCCTCCACGTCTGGCTCCATGAAGCGGTGCGTATCCATGAAATACGTGTGAATGGCATTCATCAGCTTCTTGGGTTTAAGCTGGCTTTGCTGCAACTGCTGCACAGCCTGCGGACTTGCTTGCAGCATCTGAATAGCACCAAGCAGGTTGGCTTGCTGCTCGCGCTTGCCAGCGGAGAGCACAGCATCGTTCATAACAGCCACCTTGCCCGAGGCATCCACCATGTAAAAGTAATTCACATTGCCCTCACGGTGGTGGAACAAGCTGATGTCGCCTTCCTGCACCAGATACTCTGCGAAGACGGTTTTCTCGCTGCCACCCACTGGAAAAGTGCGAGTCACGTAGCAGATGTTCTCGTTCTTCAGCTGATATTCCTTGATTTCTCCTGGCTTGTAGGACTGATAGGAGGTGTGTCCATCTTCCTTGAAGAGACATTCGCGGCCATTCTTCGTATCGGAACGGTAGTCGATAGTTCCATGAATGGTGTCGTTTCCATTCGTAATGACAAATCCTCGCTGGGGATTGATCTGTGCTATGCTGGATGTTGCTGCCATTGTCAGGCACAAAAGAAGTAAATGCTTTTTCATCATCATATTCAATATAAGATTTCTGCCAAGAAGTGACACTCTTTATCATTATTATTTATGACAAATATTTTTCTTTTCAAAAAAACTGTTCGTCATTATTATCTAATACAGGCACACAGATAGGAAAAACGATTCTATGAACATCATTTCTATTACTCCTAAATTCCGCAGCACTTTAGTTTAACTTTCTTTATAAGTTCCTGAGCAACAAAAAGTTGCTCAGGATTTTGTCATGCCAGATTTTTCACTTACCTTAGTGATGCAAATAAAAACAAGCAAAAAACATCAATGACATGGCAAAAGTAAACATAAAATTTGAGAAAATCACTCCCTTTGGTGGATTATTTCACGTAAGAAGGCTATTTTCACGTTACGTGGGTCCCGTTATCGACAATGTGCTGGGGTTGCGATGCACCTCATTCGGGTATCAGTACAGTGAGATATTCGGGTCTCTGTCGAGTGTTTACTTCTGTGGCGGTGACTGTGTTGAGGATGTGACAAGCCATCTGATGCCCCATCTGTCACTTGATCCTACTCTGCGCACCTGCAGCTCCGATACTATCCTGAGAGGTATTTCAGAACTGGCCACGGCCAATACGACCTACACCTCCGATACAGGCAAAAGCTACGATT
>OMTC01000359.1 GCA_900313845.1 uncultured Prevotellaceae bacterium | reverse complement strand
AAATCGCACGAACGCTCTCCGTTTCCAATCACCACCAACTGCGGAATAGCACCCTTTTCATCGCCGTGGTTGAACCAGTTGAGCACCACGTCCACAATGCCTACGGCAAAAGGCTTCTCGTTGTCGATGGAGATTGGGAACACGTAGGAAGCCAAGATGTTGCCCACCGAGTCCATGTCGTGGTAAGGTTGGGTCCAAACAGACTCGCCCGTTTTCAAGGCGGTGAGGAACCAAGTTTTCGTGGGGTAATCATAATGCTCCTCGGTATAGAAGCAAAGGTTTTCCACCTTGCCGTCCACCCGCTTCGCACCTGGCATGTATTTTTCGTACTTCCCCTTGAAATAACCTGGAACAAAGGCAATCGCACAGTTCTTAATGGCAAGGCTATAGTTCAGAATCACCTGGCTCACCGTAGCCATCGAGTCGGGCTCATGGATATGCAATTTGGCAAGGTACTTCATATCTGAACTAATCTCCTCAGCGAGAATCATCGATTTGTTCATTTCGAGCGTATTGATACGCAGTGCCATCGATGATTCGGTGGTAGCATCGCTCTTCACCTGTCGATAGGCGCTCCATCCCTGCAACAGCTGAATCAGCACCATCATCAAGGCTGTGAAAAATGCCACCACGAGGCTCAATCGCAGTGAGAACGATCGAAATATACCTTGCTTGATATTCATATAGTTCTCTTTTTTAGATAATTATGTGTGCAAAAGTAATGATTATTTTTTAATTTCTCGCAACGAGTGTGTGAAAAAACTAAAAGCCATATTCTAATTATTTAAAAAATGCCGAATCCATCGGGACTTTTTCTTGTTTTTGCTTTTCGGTGAATGAGCACTTTTCTGATGAATAATGCTTGCAAAGACAGGTTGTTTTTCTCATGATAAATCAAATTGCATTTATTTTTTATTTCTAAGATTTCAATTTTTAATTTTTTAGTGTTACTTTTGTGCCATGAAAAGAATTGTTACACTTATCGCTTTTGTACTATCGGTTTTCTCCGTGTGGGCAGGGAGAATTGACAGAAAAGCACTAATGGATAGAAATTGCCCCATAGTGACTGAAATGGACACGCTGGCTTCATTGTCGGTGGGAAATGGTGAGTTTGCTGTCACTGTCGATGCCACGGGTTTGCAGACTTTTCCTGAGTATTATTCGGGAGGTGTACCCCTCGGCACACAGAGCCAATGGGGATGGCATAGTTTTTCTAATCCTGAGAACCTGCAGTTTGATGAAACCCTGCGTGCATACGATTTCGGACGCGGTCATCAAGAACTATATGCTTGTCAAGTGAAGGCGGACGATTCAGTACGAGGGAAGAAGGCTTCCGACTGGTATCGTGCCAACCCTCACCGCTTACATTTGGGTGTGGTGGGCTTCGATTTCGGAAAGAAAGCTACCCCAGCGAATGTACACAACATTTATCAGACACTCGACTTATGGAACGGTGAGATTCGTAGTTCCTTCCAATACAATAACAAGACTTTCGAGGTGCAGACCGTCTGTCATCCTAAGCTCGACATGATGAGTACGCGCATTCAGAACATGAATAAAACGCCGCTCCTCATTCGCTTCCCTTATCCTACGGGAAAACATAGCGATGATGCTTGTGATTGGAATTCCGACAACATGCACGAAACGGAAATGGTGCCGATTCCTTCGGGTGCTGTCTTGAAGAGAATTCTCGATGGAACCGCCTATTTTGTCACAATTCAGTGGTCGGGAAAAGTCGATATGAAGCGGGTAGGGCGCAACTGTTTCCGTCTCAAACCTTCCTCCGTGGATTGGAGTTTGAGTGTCAAATACTCGAAGACATTTCCTTTTGAAACTCATGTGCTGCCAAGTTTTACTGAAACCCAGAAGGCTGCGGCAGAGCATTGGCATGATTTCTGGACCGAAGGAGCGGCGGTGGATTTCTCGCGTTGCATCGACCCTCGTGCCAAGGAACTGGAGCGCCGAGTGGTGCTGAGTCAGTACCTTTTAGCGATTCAGAGTGCAGGAAGTGTACCTCCTCAGGAAACAGGACTCACCTACAACTCATGGTTTGGCAAGTTCCACCTCGAAATGATTTACTGGCACGAGGCTTGGCTTCCATTGTGGGGACATGGCGACATGCTCCGCAAGGCACTCAAGTGGTATAAGTCAGCAGAACCGATTGCTCGTCAAATTGCTGAACGACAGGGATTCAAGGGTGTGCGTTGGATGAAGATGACCGACCCAAGCGGTATCGAGGCACCATCCAATGTGGGTAGTTTCCTCATTTGGCAACAACCACATCTTATCCAATTGGCGGAACTTGTTTACCAGAGCTATCTCAGCAAGGATGACTATAACGGAGATGAATATCGTCGCGACAAAGCAAACGCCTTCTTACACGAATATGCTGAACTCGTTGAAGAAACAGCAGTGATGATGGCAGACTTTGCCAATTATAATAAGGAGAAGAATCGTTGGGAGTTGCGTGGTTTCATTCCTGCACAGGAAACACTCTCTGCTAAGACCACTGTAAATGCGCCATTCGAGTTGTCGTATTGGCACTATGGACTGTCGGTGGCTCAGGAATGGAGGAAACGTTTGGGTCGAGAACCTAACCAGTTGTGGCAGGACATTATTGACCATCTGTCGCCGCTTGCCAAGAACAGTGACAACCTCTATCTTGC
>OMTC01000266.1 GCA_900313845.1 uncultured Prevotellaceae bacterium | reverse complement strand
AAGGCAGAAATCATTGACCTGCCGCGTGCGGAAACTCCAGAAAGTGTAGCAACTGCGATGGACGTGTTCTTCGAACAAGCAGCTGCTAATTCGATGGACATCCATAGCGTGATGATTGTGAAAGATGGTAGCGTTATCTACAGTAAGTGGCAGAGTCAAGGGGTGGATAGTGTGCCACATGTGCTCCACTCCGTGAGCAAGACTTTTACAGCTACAGCAGTGGGGCTCGCTATTGCAGACGGAAAGATGTCTCTAACGGACAAAGTCATCGATTACTTCCCAGACAAATTACCTGCGGAGGTGAGTGACAACCTGAAAGCAATGACTGTGCGCGATTTGCTTACTATGTCATGCGGACATGATGTTGAACCGTCATTCCGTAATGCAAGTCCTGATCAAGACTGGGTAACGACCTTCCTTGCACATCCTGTTGTACATGAGCCGGGCACGTTCTATCTTTACAACAGCTTCGGCACTTATGTGCTTTCTGCTATTGTGCAGCAAGTGACAGGCGAAAAGGTGGTGGACTATTTGACACCTCGTCTGTTCGAACCCCTCCACATCGACAAGCCGATGTGGGAAGAAAGTCCGCAGGGCATCAACACAGGTGGCTGGGGGCTTTATCTGAAGACGGAGGATCTGGCAAAGATGGGTCAGTTACTGCTTCAGAAAGGAGAGTGGAATGGCAAGCAGCTGATTCCTGCTGAGTGGGTTGAGGAAATGTCGAAGAAGCAGGTGGAGAGTATCAATCCTGGTACTCGTATCGAGCAGGCAGAGGAGCGAGGCATGACCAAGGAGACTAGCGACTGGATGCAGGGATATGGTTATCAAATGTGGCGCTGTCGTCCAGGCTGTTTCCGTGCCGACGGAGCTAGGGGACAATACATCATCGTGGTTCCCGACAAGAATGCAGTGATTGCTATCACCTCGGATGTTGAGGATTTGCAAGGCGAGCTGAATCTTGTATGGGAGCATATCCTACCGGTTTTGTAAAAATCTTCTTTAAGGCAGTCATGCGGGATGCGCTCTGTAGACATACTCGTCTTGAGCCGAGAAGATTTTGTTCCCCGTAAAATGAGAAAGAACATTTCAGAGTTTGCTCTGCAATGTTCTTTCTTGCTAAATACTGTACCGAAAGTGGGACTCGAACCCACACAGCCGTTATGGCCAAGGGATTTTAAGTCCCTCGTGTCTACCATTCCACCATTTCGGCAGCCGTTCCTTTTCGTTAAAAGGACAAAACGCTGTTTTGCAGTGCAAATGTATGATAAAATAGCGAGAAAACAAAATTATTCGGCAAAAATCTTGATTAGAGGGCATTTCCTACCGTTGTAGAGTTGAAATCATCTGTCCGCGCTTTTGACGATTCAAGAGCATACATACAAAAAGAAGCCGGCACGCCGCCGGCTTTTTTTTCACCACTTGGTGATTTGTGCGAAATAGCATTTAATCTTGTTTGTAAAAACTCATTAAAATTTCAATCGTAATACCTTAAAATGATTCGAAATATATATCAACACCTAATTAAAACTTCTTTGCTTGCAAAGGTAAAGCATTCAAACGCTATTTCAAAATAAAAGAATAGGACAATAATTGGACATTTTAGTTAATTTCCTAAATTTAGTCCTTTTTTACCTTTTGGAACATACGATAAATGTCGTATTTGTCCATTGCCTCATAGCTTTGCAATGAAATTTTCCAAGTTTTCTCTTTCAGGCACACCAAGTTTCTTACGTAAGCGATAACGACTCTTTTGGAGAGCAGATAGCGTGATGTTCATGACTTCCATCACGTCCTGATTGCTCATTCTTAACTTCATAAAAGCAATGAGTCGGAGTTCTCCACGAGTGAGATTTGGATATTTCGCTTCAAGTTTCTCGTAAAAGTGAGGATCCAAGGATTTGATTTGTTCTTCCAGCAGTTGCAACTGTTTATTGCGTTCGTTTTTCCCATCAGAAGTTGCCAATTGCAAACTGATAGCCACATTTTCTCTTTGTGCCTTGTTGAGCTTCTGCGCATTTTGCATAGCCTTTAGTTCTGCCAGTTCCTTTTCGAGACGCTCTCGTGTCACCTCTTCATCCAGTTGCTGTTTTTGAAGCTCTGCCAAATGCAAACGGGCTTTTGCCGTTTTACGATGATAATAGAAAAAGACAAAGAGTCCTATGAAGAGCATCACCGTCAACACCCACAAGAAGAAAAAGATTGTCTCCTTACGTTTTATCTCCTGCTCCACCAACATTGCCTCTCCTCGTCCCTCGATGAGTGCTATTTGGTAATTCACTTCCGTACCTCTCGACAAGGAATCGAGATGATCGTTTTGTCCATCATGCAACACGTATGAAGGAAGATCGTTTCGGGCAAGGTCAACCTTCATCATCAGTTCCGTACAAGCAATCTGATTCTGAAAGGCATGGAACATCTCTCCATATTGACGTCCTAATTCGGCATGTCGCATCGCCTCATCGTAATCACGATTCCTCATGCTCAGCAACGCCTTCGTGTAGTGCACTTGGGAAAGATAGACTTGGTTCGTCAACTCTGGCAAGGTGTCGAATTGGGCAATGATTTCTTCTGTCTTATCATATTCCCCCGCATGGTAATAGAATTCCGCTCTGTTGGCAAGGTCTATGTATTGATAGGCAGGCTTCTCGGGATAAAGTCGTTTCTCCAAAGCCAAACACTTTTCATTGAAGGCGAGAGCCTTTTGGGGATCATGGTCGATATTCAAAGCATCAAACGCCATGATGCGGTAATAATACAAAGAACCAAAAGCATCAGGATTCTTCGTTTCCACATATTTCAGTGTCTTCAACAAGGAATAAGCCGAATCGCTACGTCCTGCACCTTCGAGCACTAAAGCCATATAGACAGCCGACTCAAAATAGCCGTCTTCATCGCCAAGTTTCGAGTAAAGTTTCATGGCTTGCTGCAAACTTTCCACAGCCACATATACATTTTCGCGTTCTGAAAAGGCACGCTCACCACGTTCCTTCAGTTCATGAGCCTCCGCGAGTGTCTTTTCTCGAGAATGACATGAAGCGAAAAACAAAGTCATCAAAAGCAGCGACATGAAACAGCATGTGCTGAGAAAAGCCTCAATATGCGTTTTCTTGGTTTTAGAATAGCAAGAACACATCTGATAAAAGTTTCAAGGCGCAAGCGCCAGTTTCAGGTTTCAAGGCACTTCCGTGCTGGTTTCAAGTTTCAAGTTTCAGGTTTGGCTACGCCGAGCTAAAGTTTCAAGAATCCTTATAAATCCTTTAAATCCTCGCTTCACTCTTCACGCTTCACGCTTCACACTTTCGCCTTCACCACTGGGTATCTCAGTGTCTGATAT
This sequence comes from uncultured Prevotellaceae bacterium, assembly GCA_900313845.1. Lineage (GTDB taxonomy): Bacteria > Bacteroidota > Bacteroidia > Bacteroidales > Bacteroidaceae > UBA3839. The sequence goes on along the minus strand of OMTC01000266.1, from coordinate 118 downwards.
AGGCTTCGACTCAACAGAAAGACCGTGTAGGCAAGCCAAAGGGCATGATTGCCGAGCGACGAGCGGAAAAGGTAATACACAACGAAATAGATGACCGTTGCCGCAACCGCAGAGCCTA
>OMTC01000069.1 GCA_900313845.1 uncultured Prevotellaceae bacterium | reverse complement strand
CCTTCCATCGTTCCCACTTCTTCACTCACCTTATAGTCGTAGTTGTTGAGGGAATTGATTTCGCGAGGATAAGTGAAAGGCAGACGTCCACTGAAATTCACATCACCCGCCAAGAGGTTTGCCAAGGCATCACCACCATAATTGCCAGGCAGAATAATATCTACCACAGCCGATGCCAATGGTTCGATGTCAGCAATCAGACGAGGACGACCTTCACTCAATATCATCACAATCGGTTTGCCCACCTTTGCCAATGCCTTCACCAAATTGCGCTGATTCTCCGAAAGCGTCAAATCAGTCAAGTTGCCTGGTGTCTCACAATAAGAGTTCTCACCAATACAAACCATCACGACATCCACACCCTTGGCTGCTTCCACTGCCTTCTCAATCTCAGGCTTGTTCTCTTCCCAATACTTTCCTTCTGGCACGTAAGTCACACCTGGCTCATACACCACATTCTCTTTACCGAACTTGTTCTGCATCGCTTCCAAAAGCGTGTTATAAGCTCCAGCGAATCGGTCAGCCAGATGCCCCTGCCAAGTGTAGCTCCATCCACCGTTCAGACAGCGCATATTGTTCGCATTCGGACCTGCCACGAGGATTTTCTTGCCTTTCTGCAAAGGGAGGATAGCGTTTTTGTTCTTCAGCAGCACCATCGATTCCTCAGCGGCGTGCAGTGCCACATCGGCATGTTGCTTGCTGCCAAAGAGCGGATAGTCCTTGATTTTATAAGTAGGTTTCTCAAAAAGATTCAGACGATATTTCAGACGAAGCACACGGCGCACAGCATCATCAACACGACTCATTGGCACCTTTCCTTCCTGCACCAATTCCTTCAGCAAGGTGCAGAAATCAGTGCTGTAAGGGTCCATACTCATGTCGATACCTGCATTGATGGCAATGCGGATGGCATCTTTCTTGTCCTTTGCCACCTTCTCGCGCTGATAGAGGTTGTTGATGTCTGCCCAGTCCGTCACAATCATGCCGTCCCAGTTCAGTCCTTCCTTCAGCCATCCCGTCAACCATTCCTTGCTGGCATGCACAGGCACACCATTCACCGATGCCGAGTTGACCATCACCGTTAGCGCACCTGCCTTAATTGCTGCTTCGTAAGCGGCAAATTGCTTCTCGCGCAAATCCTGTGTCGAGATATAGGCTGGTGTGCGGTCCTTACCCGTGAATGGCGCTCCATAGCCCAAGAAATGCTTCAGCGACACAGCCACACTGTTCTTGCCCACATGGTTAGGGTCATCACCTTGGAAACCACGCACAGCCTGACTTCCCATCACGGCATTCATATAGCAGTCCTCACCGTAATTCTCCCAAATGCGAGGCCAACGAGGGTCGCGACCCAAGTCGAGTGTAGGTGAATAGGTCCACGGACAACTGCCCGCCTTGGTTTCGTAAGCAGTAATCTTCGCTGCTTCGTAAGGCAATTCCTTGTTGAACGATGCCGCCACACTCAGGTTCTGAGGAAACAAGGTTCCACCTAAGGTATAGGTCACACCGTGGTTCTGATCGACTCCATAGATGCAAGGAATACCGATTTCCTTCATCGACAACTTCTGAATCTTTCCGATGATTTCTTGCCATTCTTCGAGCGAAGCAGCCATCGTACGAGGAGCATTCAGGATGGAGCCCACCTTATACACACGAATGATTTCGTCGAGTTTTGCCTCGTCAATCACAAATTTTCCTTGCGCATCGCGCCTACCAAAGGAGTTGATGTCGAGTTCGCACATCTGTCCCACCTTCTCGTCGAGCGACATCTTGCTCAGTGTCTTTTCTACCTGTGCCTCAATCTTCGCATCGCGAGGGATAGCGGGAGCCACCTGTGCCTCAGCCGTCATCACGGTTCCTAACAACGTTAGCAATAATACAGTCTTTTTCATCATGGTTTATCAAGAATTTTGTTTTTATCAAGGACGTTAATTTTTTATCAAGGATTTTAAGGATTGAAAGGATTTCCAAGTCTTTTTGGCTTTAGACCTTTGACTTTAGACCTTTGACTTTAGACCTTTGACTTTAGACCTTTGACCTTAGACCTTTGACCTTAGACCTTTGACTTTAAATCCCTGATTATTTTATCATTGATGTTGATTCGCCTACAAAGATAATACTTTTCCATTGATTTATTCTGACTTTTCCTTCAAAAAAAGCAAAAGCAACACATCATGTTCATACCAAATTCATGATAATGTTTGCAAATTCAACAGTTTTTACCCGATGTTACAAAAATTCAAATTGTGAAATTTGCAATGTATCATAAGAAACTTTAACTTTGCAAACAGATTTTGAAACTTCTTTTTCAACAAGATAATTAGCTTTGGCATTGGCGTTGGCTTTAGTTTGCCATCCGAATGGCTTTCCTTCTCCCTTGGGGGAGCTGGAGGATGCTGCCAAAGCCAGCATCTAACATGAAACCACAATTAGAAATGAAAATTATTACTGACCTTTTATTCTTTCTGAAAAAAAACCTAAGTATGCATATTGATAGCTTGTTGTGTCGCTGCCACAAGCTATGGAATGTGCTTGCCAACAAATCTGTAAGCACCAACGCATCTTTGTTTTTTATTCTTTTCCTTTTCACCTTTCACTTTTCCTTTTTCACCCCCTCACGGGCTCAAGTAGCAAGGCTCTACACCTTGGAGCACGGATTGCAAAGCAGCTATATCAGTTCGCTCTATGTGGACCACTCCAACATGCTTTGGATTTCCACCTCCCTGTCGCTCGAACTCTTCGATGGACATCGCTTCCATAACATCAACTACACCGACCCTCTCACGGGAAAGTCGCTCTTCAACGAAGCCAAGTCCATCCGACAAATCGACGACCACCACTACATGGTGATGACCAATGCTGGACTTTTCGAATACGACATCTCCACCAACCACTTCACCCGCATCAAACTATCTGTGGATGAAGCCCAAATCGGTTATCCTATCACGCAGATGCTCGACTTGCCGCAGAAGGACCTTGTCATCATTCCTTCCGATGGATTGGGCATTTTTGTCATGAATCTCAAGACGAGAAAGCCCGACAGTAGGATGACGCTCAAAATCAACCAAATCATCGGCAACACCTATGTAAACGAGATGCTGGTAGATTCCAAAGGCATCATCTGGACCAACGATATCAACCATCGACTCATTGCCATCGATGGCAAAAAAATCAACGAAATCGAACTGAACATTGATGCACAGGCACAGCAAATCCTTGCACGAAGCTATGTGATGAGTTTCGCCGAGGACCTTCAGGAGAATAAAATCTACATGGCAACCTCAAACGACGGTGTACTCGTCTATGAGCGTGCCACGAACACCGTACGCGAACTGACCAACAATCAGCGTTCTCTCTATTGCATGACGCTCCTCATCACCAAGGACGGCAGATTGATACTTGGTACCGACAACCTCGGACTATGGACCATCAACCGCCAAACAGAAGAACTGGAAGCCTACCCTGTAACTTCAGAGAATTTCGATACCAGCTACACCAAAGTCCATTATCTGGCAGAGGACAACGATGGCAACTTGATTGCAGGTCTCTACCAGCGCGGTCTGCTTGTCGTTCCTCGTCAAACAGGAGGTTTCCACTATGCAGGACCTACTACGAGCAAAGGGCGCAACTCGTCGTGCGTCACTCATTTCGCTCGCACCGACAACGGTGATTTGTGGATTTCTACCGATGGAAGCGGCATTTATTGCGTTCCTTACGGTCAGTCTGGTGGCACCCAAAACAAGAACGAAGGGCTCAATTCCCTGCTGGTGCAGACCATTGCCGTGGATAAGCGCAACACCCTTTGGTGCGGTAGCTGGCGAGGCGGTTTGCAGTGCTACGAGAACGGGCGTTTCATCACACCTTCCTACCTGGAATCCTATCGCGAAATGAGTTTCATGTCGCTTGCCTACGATAAAAAGAACGACATTCTCTATGCAGGAACCAACGGCATCGGTGTTCTCCGCATCGACCTCACCAACAAGACCGTGGAACCGTACGCACGAGGTGACGAGAACCAAATCCTATGGGTGAACGAACTCTTCATCGACAACGATGGCATGCTTTGGATTAACGATGCCATGTCCACTTTTGTGCACAACCCAAAGACCAACAAAACCAAACAAATCACTCTCATCGACAACGTCGTCGTTTCTACCGCCAATCGCATTCAGATAGGAAACCGCATCCTCTTCGGTACCGACCACGGACTTTTCATCTACGACAAGCAACAGCAAAAACTGGTGGATGACCCACTCACAGAAATGCTGAAAGATGATAAAATCAAAGCATTCGAGCTCTCAGGCGACTACCTCTGGTTCTCGTCTTCTTGCAATAAGGGATTGGGGTGTATCAATCTGAAGACGAACAAACTCATCCGTTTCCACTCTTTCGATGGTTTCTATATCGGTGAGTTTCACGGTGGCACTTCCATCCTTCTGCCCGATGGCAACATCTGCTTCGGTGGCGACAACGGTATCATCTACTTCGATTCCCACAAGATTCTCTCCTTGCCGCAGGTCATCAAACCAATCAGTTTCACCAGTTTCCGCGTAGGCAACCAGATGGTGGAATTCAAGGAAAACGCTGAAAACAACATTCTCGACGCCTCCATCTTTACAGCTTCGAAGGCAAAACTCCCTATGGGTGAGAATTCTTTCATGATTTCCTTCAGTGTGCCTGAACTCACCATTCCCGACCGCATCAATTACGACTACAAACTGAAGGGTTATGAGGACGACTGGCACACCACTTCTGCCCAGGATGCACAGGCCTACTATGCTTCACTCCCTTCGGGCACCTACGACTTTCAAGTGCGAGCTTACTTCGAGGATGAGCCCGATGAATATTCCGAGCGCACAATCACCATCCGCGTGCCTGCACCTTGGTATGCTTCGTGGTGGATGACACTCATTTATCTTGCATTGGCTGCCGCCATTGGCTACTACATCTATTCCGTTCTCCATGAGCGCCGAAAGGCTCGCGCACGTCTCCGTGAGTCCATGCAGAACGAGCGCGTAAAAGAATCGAAACTCCGTCTTTTCACCAGCATCGCCCATGAGTTGCGCTCGCCACTCACCATGATTCTCTCCCCTCTCAAACAGTTGCAGAAGGAGGACACCAACCCTGAGCATCAGGAGAACTATCAGGTGATGCAGCGAAATTGCGACCGCATGTTGCGCGTGGTGAACCAAATCACCGACGTGCGCAAAATCGATAACGGACAGTTCCAGCTTGCTTTCCGCGAAGTGGAATACATACGCTATGCCAACGACATGATGGCTTCCTTCTCAGGACTTGCCACTGCCAAGAACATCACCTTCACCTCCGAGTCCGAAGAAAAGAGCGTACAGGTGTGGCTCGACCCTATCCATTTCGAGAAGGTGCTCACCAACCTCCTTTCCAACGCATTCAAGTTCACGCCAACCGACGGACGTATTCTTGTCCGCACCACCTGCCACATCAATGGTTTCGACGACAACAACCGAAAGGTATTCGACGACCCACACATCTTGGAATATCTCGAAACACGCATCTACAACAGCGGTTCTCACCTCGATGATTCCGACATCAACCACCTGTGGGAACGTTTCTACCAAGGCAACAAGGAACAAAGCGCGATGGGTTCAGGCATCGGCCTCAATCTCTGCTACGAACTCATGCGACTCCACCACGGACACATCTCAGCCCATAATGTAGGCACCGACGGTGTGGAATTCATCATTCGTCTGCCACTCGGTAATGCCCACCTCAAAAAGGAGGAGATTGCCACCGAACCACTCATAGAAAAGACGGAACCTGCCACCAGCATTCCTGAAACCATCAATCAGGAAGAAGAGGAAAATTTGTCGGAAGAAAAGAAAGCAGTTGAAATCCTCACTGCCACCGAGGAATCAGCCGACACACCAGAGGAAGACTTGAAGAAAACAAGATACACCGTGATGGTGGTCGATGACGACAAGGAACTGTGTCTCTACGTGGCAAACGGGCTCAGGAAGGACTACAACGTCTATACCGCCAATTCTGGAAACGAGGCATGGAGCCTACTCCTCACCCATCGTCCCGACGTGGTTGTGTCCGACCTCATCATGCCTGATGGCAATGGCTACGAACTCTGCCGACGCATCAAAGAGAATCCCGACACGGACAACATCGCTGTCATCATCCTCACGAGCGAAAACAACGAGGATTCGCAACTCCAGTCCATCACGCTCCAAGCCGACCACTTCCTGCCGAAGCCGTTCAACCTGCAACTTCTTCGCAGTGCCCTCAACCAAGTGCTGCGCGTGCGCGAAACCATTCGCAACAAGATGCGTCGCACCGAAATCGGTCACAACTACAGTGCCGTCAGCATGGACAGCGCAGAAGAGAAATTCCTCAAGCGAGTCAACGACTCCATCATGTCGCACATCGACGACAACGAATACGGTGTGCAACAGCTGAGTGAGGATGTGGGCATCAGTCGTGTGCATCTCAACCGCAAGCTGAAGGAGCATTTCGGCATCTCGCCAAACGCATTCATCCGCAGTATTCGCCTGAAGCATGCCGCTTACCTGCTCGTCAACAACAAAGCGAATATCTCTGAAATAGCCTATAAAGTTGGATTCTCCTCCCACAGTTATTTCTCCAACAATTTCCACGATTATTTTGGCATGACACCAAAAGAATTCGTCGCCTACTACTCCAACAACCTCAACGACGAAGCGTTGAAGAAACTACTGGAATAGAAACACCTTTAAAAACCATTCTCCTTTAAGAAATTAAGTAACAATAAAAAATGACACGTGTTGTCTTAGGAAAGAAATTAGAATAATTAGAATAATTTTATCAGAAATAACATGTTTATTTGTTTTAAACAACACCATATTTTTGGAGTAATTATTCTAATTATTCTAATTTCTTTCCTTTAAAAAATCGTACCAAGTTTTTTACAATTACTAAATAAAACATCGAGCATACATAAGTGCCATTATCTGTCGCACAAATGTATGCTCGATGTCTTTCATCACCAACCCCTCTTCCTAATTCTTCATTCTACATTCTTCATTCTTCATTTTTAGGGGGAGGGACTCCGTCATTAGTCGTCGATTTCAATCAATCTACCACTCTTGTTGAACTTGAGGTCAAGACCATTCGAGAGTTCGATTTCATAGTCACGAGCATCGCGGTCAATCTTCGTAATCTTGGTGCCTGGATAGCTTTTCTTCACGAAATTCTGGATTTGTGCAGGAACAAAAGCGGTAGGAACAGCGCCACTCATCATATCTACATCCTTCCAGTTGCCTTTCGAGTCGAACTCAATCTTGTCACCATTGGCGAACACTACGTCGTAAGACTTGAAGATGATACCGTCCTGAGTAGAGTAGAGTACCTCACTTGAAGCAAAATGCTTCTTTACTGTAGCCTGGGCTGTCTTAGGCAGTTGAGAGAAATCGATTGGTCTGTCGTCGTCAGCCATTGCGGTTGTTGAAACTGTGAAAAGGGCTACAAGTGCCAAACTGATGTTGCGGAATATAGTTTTCATTGTCTTATAGTTTTTAATTGTTAATAATTATTTGAATTTAGATTGTTTTGTTTTTTTTGACATCGCAAAGATATGGTGAAAAAAACGCCTTGTCAAAAAAAATCACACTTTTCATCTCAGCTTGTTACGACAAGCCCCTTATCTTGCGACAAACCGAAGGAACCCCCTCAAAATTTGTCGCAATCTCCCCTTTTTTTATCAAATAAACTCTTTACGATACAAGACAATGACAAAAGATTATCCTTTGTTTAACAACTCCAATGCAATACGCTTTTCTTCCTCACTTAGATTTCCAATCATATAATTGACTTTTTCCATCAAATCACTTGAATTGGGACTACAAGTCACATTAGCGAGCAGTTTCCTACCGCTGTCTGTAAGATAGTATCTTTGCTTTGGGCTTGTCGGTTTATCAGGTATAGTCATACCCACGAATTGTGCCTCTATGA
>OMTC01000358.1 GCA_900313845.1 uncultured Prevotellaceae bacterium | reverse complement strand
ATTTCGTAGGTGTCACGTACTGAGTCCAGCGATGTGAGATTTTTAGTTTTCTTTCCTTCCACTCCATCTGTGAAAGCGACGATTTCGTTGAAATAACCATTGGTATAGATTTGATTGTTCGTCAGAATGGCGTTGAAGTTATTACGCTGCAACAATACCTCCTTTTTATCATACCAATTCATGACTTTTTCCATTGGAACACCGAAAAGGTCAGTCGGTTTAGGGGAAAAAGTCAGAGTGTCTATTTGCGTGAGATAATAGACACCTGATTGGGTATAGACTTTCATCGTTTCTTCTGCGTTGCTCCATGAGTAGGACGATGAGAGTTCAAGCGTACCTATGATGTGTGGATGTTGCAACATCAAGATGTAGGAATCTTTACTCACTTCCTTGCATGCAATGATTTCGGGTTTGCCAAAAAGATAAACAACGAGGTCGATAGGATGAATATACAAATCAAGCAGTGCATTTCCTTCGGGATAGTTTCCTGTAAGGTAATGCAAGTCATAGTTGATGAGATGCTCTTTGGAAAGCCGTTTCTTGAGAAGTTGAATAGCGGGTGCATATCGTTTCTGCAAGCCAACCATAGCGATGGGAGTAGCAAATTGTTTTTGAAGCGCTATCAGTCTGTCCAATTCCTCCATTGATTGACAAGGTGGCTTTTCAATAAAGAGAGACTTACCACTTTTCATGATTTGTGAAGCAATGGACTCGTGTGCGGAAGGCGAAGCCGATACAAATACTCCTTTGATAGTTTCGTCATCTACAATGCGTTTGAGAGATGCAGTTGCTGTCACTCCATGAAATTTTCTTTCTACCATTCTTGCCTTTTCCTCCGATGTGACGCAGATATATTTCAATGGAACTTGCAAATAGTGAAGAACAGGATAGAGGTTAGAAAGTGAATGCTGTCCTATGCCGACGAAGGCATAAGAATATTGGTACATTTGGGCAAGATACTGTTCAGTGCGCAAACGTTTGTATTTTTCTATCAGTGTGGGAATCATGAAGGAAGTTCTTTAAAATGTTTACGATAGGTTTTGCTGGAATCGACTGTCCACTGATATTTACCATAGAAGCGCTCGATAAACCATTTCGGAAACAATCGTTCCAGATTGCGCATGAGGATGATGTCGTATTTGCGATGGAAATTAATCCAACAGCCATTGCAATGTTGAGAATAGTGGCATTGTGTCTCATGGGTTTGTTTACTATTGAAGATTTCGTCAAGAGTCTGCGTATGGATATTTCCTAAAATAACATCGAGATTCTGACAGAGTGGTACATCTCCGTTGCTATGAATAACGAGACTGCTCATGATGCTTTGGCAGCGCAGTTGCAGATGTCCATTGCGCCATTCGTTGTAGAGTGCTACGAAATCATAGTTTTCCTGTGTGTGATGGATGTTCTGAGGAATCTGTGGCACGAAGTCTGATGCAGTGAGTAGTTCGCTTGTGGTATCGAAAAAAGCCATCGTTCCATAGATGCCGATGCGTATGTCGATGTGGTAGTGTAGTGCCAAGTCGATGACATATTTCATATCATTGAAAGAGTTCCAAGGGGAGAGGCAAAACATCAAGGACAAAGGCACTTCGTCTTTCAATGTCTCTACCACTCGAATGACTCGGTCGTACCCATCGCATCCTCGCATCTGTTTGTATGTTTCTCTATCTCCATCGAGTGAAACGTAAAGATGTTTGGGATGATAGCGACGCACGGCATCGATAACCCGTTGGGGAGCCAAACAGTTGGAAAGCAAAGTGTAGTTGGGGTGATGCTCTTGGAACCAAGACATGATTTCGTTTGCTTGTGGGTGAAGAATGAACTCGCCACCTTCCAATCCGACGGTAGTCCTTTGTGTCACACACTTGCTTTTCATGATTGTCTTGATGTCGTCGAATGATAGGTTTTCAACTTTCTTTTGCCAGATGCTGCAGTGCTTGCATCTTGATTGACAGCGCGTTGTAGAGTAAATCATCAGTTGCGAAAGCCGTTTGTGATGGGGTCGCAAGATGTTGTTCAGAAAGAGAATGCCATTGTAGGCATAGTCATAAATGGAATACATAAAAAATCGTTGCAGTTTTGTTCTCTATGAATAAAGTCCAAAACCGCAACGAATGACTGCACGAAGGAGGCGTGAAAAATAAGAATGAAGAACCTTTAGCTCGGCGTAGCCAATAAAGAATGAAGAATAATGCCATCCGGATGGAGGTAAAATACATTCTTCATTCTTTATTCTTCATTTCGGCAATGCCGTCATTCTTCATTTTCTTATTTCCTCAATTTCCCTTTGTATTCGAGATAGCCGAGGAAGTAGTCCCATTCCTGGGCTCTCTTCTCACGGTTTGCTTGTACGATTTCATTATTGATGAACTGAGGGGGATAGCAGTCGTAGAGATAGTAACTACCATTGAGCTCAATGGGGTCATCTGCCTTTCCGTAGCATAGTACAAGGTTGTCAAATATCTGACTCATAAAGAGATTGACATAATTGCTAACCTTGAATAAGTTGACGATACCAGCTCCACTCAACTGAAACTCAATGGCGTCATACGGCTTCAGCAGCTTGTCGAGTTCCTCCTTTGTCTTTTTGAATTTGAGTTCCCGCGTGTTGACGTCGAACCATTCGATGTCGTCATCTGTGAAAACCACATTTGCATTCACTGTGTCGATTTCTGTT
>OMTC01000012.1 GCA_900313845.1 uncultured Prevotellaceae bacterium | reverse complement strand
TTCACTCGCTCGCTTCAGCATCAGGCTGTGAATGCTCCGCTGAAGGAAGGGCTGGACTACAATCTGGGCTACGACACCAATCCATCGTTCTCAGCCAATGGCAAGTACATTGCTTGGCAAAGTATGGAGCGTGATGGCTACGAAAGTGACCGTAACCGCTTGTGCGTCTATGAGTTAGAGACTGGCAAGAAGACCTACGTCACTGAGCAGTTTGACAGTAATGTGGATGCATACACTTGGGCAAACGACAACAAGACACTTTACTTCGTAGGCACTTGGCACGGTACAACTCACGTGTATAGCACCAACCTGAAGGGACAAGTGAAGAAAATCACTGATGGGCAATACGATTACACGGACGTGGCTCTTTGTGGCAAAAAACTGCTTTGTGGACGCCAGTCGATGAAAGAAGCCAAGGAATACTTCCTTGTGGATGTGAAGAAAGGCAATGCCACTCAGCTCACGCACGAGAACCAATACTTCCGTGACAATATCGACTGGGGCGATGTGCAACCACGCACTTGCAAGTCGGTGGATGGCAAGGACATCCTCTCTTGGATTGTACTTCCTCCTCGCTTCGATGCCAACAAGAAGTACCCTGCCCTGCTCTTCTGCGAGGGTGGTCCTCAAAGCCCTGTCAGTCAGTTCTGGAGCTATCGCTGGAACATGCAAATCATGGCTGCTAACGGCTATATCGTGGTTTGTCCTAACCGCCGCGGCTTGCCAGGATTCGGCCAGGAATGGCTGGAAGAGATTTCCACCAACTACACAGGTCGATGCATGGACGACTACAAGAGCGCTATCGACGATGCTTGCAAGCTTCCATACGTTGACAAGAACCGTCTGGGCTGCGTAGGTGCAAGTTTTGGCGGCTTCAGCGTTTATTGGTTGGCCGGAAACCACGACAAGCGTTTCAAGGCTTTCATTGCACACGATGGTATCTACAACCTCGAGGCACAATACACAGAGACTGAAGAGGCTTGGTTCACCAACTGGGACCTCGGCGGTGCTCCTTGGTTGAAGGACAATGCCACGATTCAGCGCACTTTCCAGAATTCTCCTCATAAGTTCATTGACAAGTGGGACACTCCTATCCTCTGCATTCATGGAGAGAAGGATTACCGTATCGTTGCCTCGCAAGCCATGTCGGCATTCAATGCTGCCCGCTACAGAGGCGTTCCTGCACAGCTTCTCATCTTCCCTGATGAGAACCACTGGGTGCTGAAACCACAAAACGGTATCCTCTGGCAACGCACCTTCTTCGCTTGGCTCGACAAGTGGGTGAAGAAAAACTAGGGAAAACTAGGAGCTCTAGGGAAAACTAGGAGCCCTAGGAAAACTAGGAAAACCTAGCACACATATCAAGGAAAAAAACAAATCATCTTAATCATATGACACAAGCAATTCAAAAAACGCTGAGAGACTCAGCCGCAATGCGCTGGACAGCTCTCATTCTGTTGGCTCTTGCCATGTTCTGTTCATATATCTTTATGGACATCCTCTCTCCGATCAAGGACCTGATGCTTTCAGAGCGTGGATGGGACTCCACCGCTTTCGGAACCATGCAAGGTGCTGAAACCTTCCTCAACGTATTCGTTTTCTTCCTCATCTTCGCAGGTATCATCCTCGACAAGATGGGCGTGCGATTCACCGCCATCCTTTCGGGAATCGTGATGCTCGTCGGCGCCGTCATCAAATGGTATGCTGTTGACGATGCATTCAAGGGAAGTGGTTTGGAAACTTGGTTCACCAACAACCTCAACTACATTCCTGGCTTTGACGAGCTGGGCGTTTCACCTTTCTATAGAGGAATGCCAGCATCAGCCAAATTCGCTGCCGTAGGTTTCATGATTTTCGGTTGCGGTGTTGAAATGGCAGGTATCACGGTGAGCCGTGGTATCGTCAAGTGGTTCAAGGGACGCGAAATGGCATTGGCAATGGGCTCTGAAATGGCATTGGCTCGCCTCGGTGTGGCTACTTGCATGATTTTCTCACCTTATTTCGCAAAATTAGGTGGCATTATCAGTGTTTCTCGTTCTGTTGCTTTTGGTGTGGTTCTCCTTGCCATCGCACTCATCATGTTCATCGTTTATTTCTTCATGGATAAGAAACTCGATGCACAGACTGGTGAAGCAGAAGAGAAGGATGATCCATTCAAAATCAGCGACCTCGGACAGATTCTCACCAGTAGTGGTTTCTGGCTCGTTGCATTGCTTTGTGTGCTTTATTATTCTGCCATTTTCCCATTCCAGAAATATGCAGTAAACATGCTTCAATGCAATCTAACCCTTATTGCTCCTGATGCTGATTCCTATTGGGCAAGCAGTTCGGTAACGATTGTGCAGTATGTCATCATGCTCGTGGTGGCAGCAGCAGGTTTTGCCAGCAACTTCCAGAAGAAGAAAAGCAATCAGATACTGCTCCTCTGCGTCTCCATCATTGCTCTCATCGCTTACTGCTACATGGGTTATATGCGTCAATCGGCAGAATCCATTTTTGCTGTATTCCCACTCTTGGCAGTGTTGATTACTCCAATCCTCGGTAGCTATGTGGACCACAAGGGAAAGGCAGCCTCGATGCTTGTGCTCGGTTCACTGCTTCTCATTGCTTGCCACCTCACTTTCGCCTTCGTGCTTCCAGCATTCAAGGGCAACGCAGCTGGTGGTATTTTCATCGCTTACCTCACCATCCTCGTACTCGGTGCATCTTTCTCACTCGTACCTGCATCCCTTTGGCCAAGCGTTCCTAAGTTGGTGGATGCCAAGATTATAGGTTCGGCTTATGCACTCATTTTCTGGATTCAGAACATCGGTCTTTGGTTGTTCCCACTTCTTATCGGTAAGGTACTCGACAGCACCAATCCTGGCGTGACAGACCCTACTCAGTACAACTACACCGCTCCGCTTGTGATGTTGGCTTGCCTTGGTGTGGCAGCTCTCATCCTCGGACTCGTTCTGAAAGTAGTAGATAAGAAGAAAGGTATTGGACTCGAAGAACCAAATATCAAGTAAAAATGTAAATGAAAAATGAAGAATGAAGAATGCAAAAAATGATTCTTTATTCTTCATTCTTAATTCTAAATTAAAAAATTGAAATATCATGTTTGAAGGACAACCCAAAGGGCTCTATGCACTTGCCCTTGCTAACACAGGTGAGCGTTTTGGCTACTACACGATGTTAGCCATTTTCGCATTGTTCATGCAGGCAAAATTTGGCATGAGCGAAGCAGAAGCAGGAACAATCTATGCAGTATTCCTTGCCGTAGTTTATTTCTCCCCACTCTTCGGAGGTATGATTGCCGACAAAATCGGTTATGGCCGTTGTGTCACCATCGGTTTTATTGTCATGTTCCTCGGTTATCTTGGACTTGCCATCCCAACTGCACCCGACGCAGCAGGTAAGGCAGCGATGTACACAGGTCTTACGCTCGTTTCCCTCGGAACAGGTTTCTTCAAGGGAAATCTGCAAGTGTTGGTAGGTAATCTTTATGATGATCCTAAGTATTCTTCTCGCCGCGATAGTGCATTCAGTCTTTTCTATATGGCCATTAATATTGGTGCCATGTTTGCTCCATCCATGGCAAAGTGGATTACCAACCAATATCTGAGCCGTGACGGTTTCACATACGCTGCTGATGCCGTTGCCACATACGGTGAACGCGCCAATGAATACCTCACATCTCTCTACGGAGCATACGGGCTTTGCTTCGGAGTGGCATGTGTTTCACTCATTCTCTCAGGAATCATCTATTTTGCAACTCGCAAATGGTATAAGCACGCAGACATCACAGCCAAGAAGGCTAAGGAAGAAAATGCTCACGTGGAAGAACTGACTCCAAAGCAGACCAAGGACCGCATCATCGCACTCCTGCTCGTCTTTGCTGTTGTTATCTTCTTTTGGATGGCATTCCATCAGAATGGTTCCGCACTCACATTCTTCGCTAAGAAATACACTAACCTCACCGTTAGCGGCGGATTGAGAATCGGATTCAACATCTTCAGCCTTGCACTTATTGCCCTCTCTGTTTACACTGGTTTTAGCACCTTCCAGGCAAAAGAGAAGAAAACTCGCAACATCTGTGGTATCATCACACTTCTTGCTTGGGCAGGCGCTTATGCACTCTACAGCGGAATGGAAAATCCTACGCATGCTCAGCCATCTGATTTCCAGCAATTTAACCCATTCTTCGTCGTAGCTCTCACGCCATTCAGTATGGCATTCTTCGGTGCACTCGAAAACAAGGGTAAAGAAATCAGCGCTCCTGCACGTATTGCATGGGGTATGCTCGTTGCAGCACTTGGATTCGGAGTCATCTCTCTTGCTTCCACCAGCCTCATTTCTCCAATGGATTTGGGCGATGGAACACAGAGTATCCTCTCTCCTTCCTGGCTTATCTCCACTTATTTCACCCTCACCATCGCTGAGCTCCTGCTCTCTCCAATGGGTATTTCATTTGTGTCGAAAGTAGCACCTCCAAAATACAAGGGATTGATGATGGGTGGATGGTTCGTAGCAACTGCCATCGGTAACTACCTGAGCTCCATCCCATCTATGTTGTGGAACAAGATTCCGCTCATGTACAACTGGGGAATCCTCATCGCCCTCTGTCTCATCAGTGCCCTCGTGATGTTTGCATTGCTTAAGAAACTCAAAGCCATGACAGCATAAAGCTCACAACAATAACCAACAGCAAAGCCCACGAGCATCCGAACGGTGCATCGTGGGCTTTTCGCATAACCAAAGGTCTGTTTCTCTTAATCTTAACTTAATACTAACCAAAAATTCATCTATCATCTAACGTTACGACTATAGAGATGCAACATCATACTCTTTTCTATCATCTAACATCATTTTTTTCGTATTTTTTCTTAACTTTGCAAAAACTATAGTTTTACTACTAATAATCTCGTCAATATGAAAACTATTCTTTTTGGATTGGCTCTTGGAATGGCGACACTGCCTACTTTTGCACAAAACACAGAAGTGAACGATGTGAACACCCCACTCCACCTGATGAAACCTATTTATGAAACACCTTACGGTGTGCCGAAGGAAGCGGACGTGAAAGCATGCATGGACCGAGTGCTGACTTATCTCGAAAGTACAATGCCTGCCGAAGCAAAGGACAACCGGCTGCATCAAGGTTCTTTCCGACTCACATCTTACGAGGCAGGCGTGCTCTACAACGCTATGTGGGAAGCCGCCAAGAGGGCTTCTGACACGCGCTACAAGCAGTTTGTCACCAACCGACTGGGATTGATAGCCCAACTCGCCCCTATCGCCTCAGAACGCACGATAAAGGACAAGAACTTTGACCCGCAAATGCGCCTCGTGGTAAATCCACAGGCACTTGACGATGCTGGAGCCATGTGTGCGGCATTCATCCGTATGCAGCTCGGTGAAACCGACAAGAAGAAAAAGGAGGCAAACCGACTCGTGATTGAGCGATACATCAACCATGTGATGAACAAGCAATACAGATTGACAGACGGCATCCTGGCACGCACCCGTCCTCACTACAACACGGTGTGGCTCGACGACATGTATATGGGCATTCCGTGCCTTGCATGGTACGGTAAACTGACAGGCGAGACAAAGTATTACGACGAAGCTGTTCGACAAGTGCGCCTCTTCAAGGAACGCATGTGGGTGCCCGAAGAAAAGCTATTTCGACATGGCTGGGTGGAGGAAATGAACCCACATCCATTCTTCCCGTGGGGAAGAGCCAATGGCTGGGCATTGCTCACACTTTGCGAGGTGCTCGATGCACTGCCAACCAACTACGCTGGGCACACCGAAGTGCTCGACCTGCTCCGTCAGCACGTAGAAGGACTCTGCGCAGTGCAGGACAAAACTGGTTTCTGGCACCAACTGCTCGACCGAAACGACACTTACTTGGAGACATCAGCCACAGCGATTTACGCCTACTGCATGGCGCACGCCATCTGCGAGGGCTGGATTGACGCAACAGCCTACGGTGCACAGACGCTGCAAGCATGGCAAGCCGTGCAAACGAAAGTGAATCAGAAAGGGCAAGTGGAAGGCACCTGCGTAGGCTCTGGCATGGGCTTTGATGTTGCCTTCTACAGCTATCGCCCTGTTCACCCTATGGCAGCTCACGGCTATGGCCCTGTCATCTGGGCAGGAGGTGAAATGATCCGTATGCTCCGCACCACGCATCCAAAGCTGAACGACTCCGCCATCCAGTTCTACACCAAGGAGCAAAAGACCGACCAGCCTATTTTCCACGAAGAGAGATAATGGCATGTGCTTAGCTTTCTCTTATTGAGGCTAGCCTTCCTATAAATCCTAGTCATCCTATGAGTCCTAGTTATCCTAGGAAGCCTAGTAAAACTAGAAATCCTATCTTTCCTAAAAACCCCTAACTTATTCCCTCATTTCGCTCCAGCAGCGAAATGAGGATTTTTTTTTGAAAAAAATCATTAAAATTCTTTCAATATCAGCATTTTTATGCTATATTTGCAAAGGAGAGATAGAAGTGCCAAAATGACAATGGCAAACTCAAGACTTTCTCTTCTACAAATTCTCATAATATTAGGATATTATTCCATGAAACGATATATTTTCTTGTTAATCATACTGATGCTCACTACACTTCAAGTGGTGGCTCAGACCAAAAATGAGGCTTTTGTGCCTAAGGCTGTCTGGAACGACACCGACGGCAAGCCTATCAACGCGCATGGCGGTGGTCTGCTGAAATATGGCGGCAAATACTACTGGTATGGCGAGTACAAGGTGGGAGAGACCATCCTACCATCGTGGGCAACCTGGGAATGCTACCGCACGGACGTGACAGGCGTGAGTTGCTACAGTTCCAAAGACTTGCTCAACTGGACATTCGAGGGCCTTGCGCTCTCTGCAGAAAAGGACAACCCTGAGAGCGACCTGCACCCATCGAAGGTGATAGAACGACCGAAGGTGGTCTATAACAAAAAGACGAAGAAATTCGTGATGTGGGTGCATGCCGAAAGTGCTGACTACAGCAAGGCTGCCGCAGGAGTGGCTGTCAGCGACACACCTACAGGACCATTCAAATACATTGGTTCATTCCGCCCCAACGGTGCCATGAGTCGTGACCAGACACTTTTTGTCGATGACGATGGCACTTGCTACCAATTCTCCTCTTCTGAAGACAACCAAACGCTACACATTAACCGTCTGACAGACGATTACTTAAAGCCTGACGGTCAATACGTTAGGCGTTTCATCGGACAATCGCGTGAAGCGCCAGCAGTATTCAAATACAAAGACAAATACTACATGATTTCTTCGGGCTGCACGGGCTGGGATCCCAACCGTGCAGAGCTGGCTGTTGCTGACTCTATCATGGGCGAGTGGAGGGTGATTGGTGACCCTTGTACGGGCATCGATGCCGACAAAACCTTCTATGGACAAAGCACCTACGTTATCCCTGTGAACCCTAAAAAAGGACAATTTATTGCCTGTTTCGATATGTGGAAAAAGAAAGATCTTGCGGATAGCCGATACATCTGGCTACCCATTAAAATCGACCGTGATACGGGAGACATGAAAATTCCTTGGATGCCCAAATGGACACTCAAGGAACTCAAAAACAAATAAATCATCTTTCGTTTTTCCAACAATCATTCAAAAACCAATAACCATCATGGAAATAGGCAGCAAAGCACCCGAGATATTAGGCAAAGACTCAAACGGTAACGAGATTCGTTTGAGCGATTTTTCAGGCAAAAAACTCGTTCTTTATTTCTATCCAAAAGACTCCACCCCAGGATGCACACAGGAAGCCTGCAATTTGCGCGATAACTACAGCGAATTGCGACGCCAGGGCTACGAAGTAGTGGGAGTAAGCGTCGATAGCGAGAAGTCTCACCAACGCTTTATTGAAAAGAATAATCTTCCTTTCCCACTCATCTCTGACACAGACAAACAACTTGTCGAACAATTTGGTGTTTGGGGTGAAAAGAAGATGGCTGGACGCACCTATATGGGTACGTTCCGCACCACATTCATCATTAATGAGCAGGGCATCGTAGAACGCATTATCGGACCTAAAGAAATAAAGGTAAAGGACCACACAGCACAAATTCTAAGCTAAAAACGGGCTAAAAACGAGCAAAAATCACTTAAATAAACACTGAAATAAACACTGAAATCTATTAGAAAACAGTAAAATTTGCTGCAAAAAGCCGCTTTTCCAGTCGCTTTTTGAGAAAGATTCGTTGTTTTAGAGATGAATAACCCTTAAGACAAGCTTTTCTTAGGGTCTATTTTCCTCTAAATATAGTGTTTTATGCTCATAAATCCCTTATTTAGCTATCGTAAATCCCCTATATCGCTGTCGTAAATCCCCTGCGTTGCATGAGTACGAGTGGTGCACTGTATGAGTACGAGCGGTGCATCGAAAGAGTACGGACGGTGCGTTGTAGAAGGGTATTCTCAGCCCCTTAAAAACGCTCTCAGAGCACAAAAAAAGGCATTCTCACGTTGTATGAAGGCACTTATTTTTGCACAAAAAAATCTCTATTCTAGATTGAAAAAGGCCTTTTACACAAGAAAAAAAAGGAAAAAAACTTCTAAAGAGAGGAAAACCCACTCAGAAAACCCTTTTTTGTGCTAAAATCTCTATAAATAAAAAATATTCCGACAAAACAAACTTGTCGGAATATTCACTAAATAAGAATAAATTAGTTAAAATAAGCAATAATTTAACAATGTGAAATAATGTAAACAAAAATGGAGCTTCACAACTCTCATTTACCATTCTTTCAGGTATATTTTAGTCAGATTATCTTATTCAGCCCTCCTTGTAGGACCAAAAATCTCATAAGTACCATCATCAAAGAAGATATGCACCTCTTTAATCTTACGTGATGGACGTTGCAACTGGCTCACCGTGGCTCTCACAATTTCCGTAACGTCAATATTTCCATTGGAATTCACGCCTTGGTGACTTGCAGAACGTGCTGTATTAGAGGACTTTACGCCATATCCATCATTTCCGTATCGCTGTTCAGAACGCCCTGGAACAGCTTGTCGTGTTGTGCCCTGACGTGTCGTTTCTGAAGTTGTATTAGTACCACCGAAATCGAAGGAAGGAGCAAAATCTTCGTTCGTAAACAGACCGTTTTCCTGGCTCAAATTGCCTCCTGTGGGGGAAATAGCGGCATCATCCGAACTATTTGCATCAATATTCAGACCATTATCAGGAGTGGAAGCATTACGGAACATGTCACCTCTTCCTAAAAGTACCCACTCAGGGTTCAATTCGGGAAAACTCTCAACGATATTTCTCAGGATTGTGAGGGTAGGATTGCTTCGCCCACTGGTGATATGTGAAAGCGATGCAGGAGAGATTCCAGTCTTTTGACTAAACTGGATATTGTTCATTCCCATCACTCGGATGATTTCAACCACTCTTTCAGTATCAGACATAACGAAATTTGCTTAACGAAGTCGATTTTTACTCTTTTTTCAAAGTTTTTACAAAGGTAATGCAATTTTAGAAACTTACAAAATTTTGTAAAGGAAATTTTCAATTTATATTTTTAATTATATAATTTCAAAGTATAAATCCTGAAATTACATTTTGTTAAAAGTAAAATAGGGTTTTAAAGAAGTAAATACACCAGCTAAAAAGCACTTCAATTAAAAAATATCAATTTAAAACTAAATAATTGGTTTATTTATAGTTATTTACATGGATATTCACTATAAAGAGGGGAATGGTCACGATTTAATGAAAATCTCTCGTTATATTATTACTATTACATTATCAAATCAGTATAACTAATTGATTTTTAATTATTTAAATACATATAACCTCGTTTGTATAAATATTCATTAACAAATATAAATCTTAAAATTCGCATTTGTATATTTATGCATGATTAAAATGACTTTACATCTTTAAACTGTGCGATATTTTAAAAACTTTAATTTGGTTCTCCTGACGATTCATTTTAAAAATATAAATTCGACAAATGGAAATGATAAAATATCTTAATGTATAATTTTAAAGATTTAGAAATGGGTAAATTTTGCCATTTTTTCACGATACTGAACGGATGTTTTCAGAAAAATTCTCACAAAAATCTCGCTCCACTACATTTTCCCCTAACCCATTGATTTACAAGCTATAAGAAGCAAAAAATCTTGTTCACGATTTTTGGGCTAAAAATGGGAAAAAACTGCTTTTTCCTAAAAATATATCACCTAAACCTACATCCAGATGCCTCAATACGGATGTCTGAGAAGGCAAATTATTGGCAAAAAAAATTTTTGTTCGGATTTTTTGAGCTAAAAAATCCGAACAAAAATGAGAAAACTCGGGAACAGAACGACAGGTATCTTGACAGTCTTTCCCCTACTCCATTTACACCTTATTTATATATAGGGCACGGGTAAACGAAGCTTAATGGAGGATGAAGAACACCAATTCGCGCATCAGATCGGCATCCGTGGAGTTTCCTTTGCCTACTCCCTTCAATTTTGCATCGGTTTCCCTCAATTTTCCAATAATGAGCATCGTTTTCATGGCACTGTAGTAACTCATTGCTGTACGATAATCCCGTAACTGCCAGGTCGATTTCAGTTCCAGATGCTGCATCAATCCCTGTTCCGACTTATCAGGTGCATAATAAATTTGCATAATGACAGCGAAGAAGTTAAACAACATCGACAGAATCATGATGGGAGGATTTGTCTTGGGATTATCATTGAAGTAATTGATTATCTGATTGGCTTTCAATATGTTATGATTTACAATAGCAGCTTTGAACTCCCACATATTGAAGTCCTTACTGATGCCAATATTCTTTTCAATCAGCTCTGGAGTAATACGAGTAGCACCTGCAGGCAAGGTGATGCACAGCTTGTCCAACTCGCTCGATAGGCGATTCAGATCGGAACCGATGTTCTCCACCAACATCATTTTTGCCCTGTCCTCAATCCCAACTTGCTTGCGTCGGAGGTAGTCGTCGATGAAAGTTGGGAGCATTCCATCCTTCAATCTGGCACTCTCATACACCACTCCAACCTTCTCTATCATTCCAACCACTTTCTTACGTCGATCAAGGACTCCATTTTTGTAACAAATTACTAAAATTGTTGATGAAAGTGGTTCTTTTAAGTAATATTGTAAATCTTCAAATTTTAAAAGATTTTGAGCTTCCTTAACAATCACTACTTGATATTTCGACATCATCGGGTACCTCTTCGCAGAATTTATCACGTCGGCAACGTTCGTTTCTTTCGTACAATAGATGGTGATGAGGTTGAAATCACGCTCTTCCTCCGCCAGAACCGAGTTGGCAATGAATTCAGAAATTTTGTCGATATAGTACGACTCCTCCCCCATCAGGAGATAGACGGGTGCATACTGTTGCTGTCGGACCGCGTTAATGATGTCGCGATGGGTGATGCCTGAAGTCGATGATGTTTTCTTTGCCATTTCAAATATATTTGCTAATTTTGCAATCCATCCCTATTGCCCATCAAGGCTTTCGTTTGACTATGCCCAAGTGCAAAAGATGGCACGGAGCAAAGGGATTTGTATTTCCTATTTGCAAAGATACTGATTAAAATCCAAAGATGGAACTGAACTTGCCAAAATATGAGGTGAAGATTCGAAAGGAAGGTAACGCAACAAAGATTTTCGACGTGTTGCGAAACAAGTTTGTTGCCCTCACTCCTGAAGAATGGGTGCGCCAGCATTTCGTTCACTTTCTCATAAATGAGAAATCCTACCCTGCTTCCCTCATGGGAAATGAAATCCAGCTCAACCTCAACGGCATGAGCAAACGATGCGACACTGTAGTTTACGACCGCTCGCTCACTCCCAAAATGATTATTGAATACAAGCGTCCCGACGTTGAAATCTCGCAGAAAGTTTTCGACCAGATTTCCCGTTACAACATCACGATGCGTGTGGATTTATTGATAGTGAGTAACGGCTTAGAGCACTACTGTTGCCGAATCAATTATGAGGAACAAAACTATGAGTTTCTTCAGGAAATTCCATCTTATCAAGAGCTCATTGCCCCTCGTTCATGACTAAATCATCACAAATTATCAAGAAAATATGAAAAAGAAAGAAATTCTTTTCATTGCCATCGCCGCAATGAGTATTGTTAGCTGTCAAAATAACAGCAAAAAGAACCAGAATTGTGACAACTGTCAAGAGAATTGTAAAAATCCCGAGCAGACAGAATCGTCAAAAATCTATGATTCTGCCGAATTGATAGCACCTGCAAGCTATCAATGGGCTTACAACGTGGAAGACATTCCTTGTGTCTATCACAAGAATTCAAATTTGCTCTTGTTGCCAGGTTTCGTTGTAAACGAGCAAGGCGAATTCACCTTTGCTTTGGGCGAGCAGACCGATGTGGTTCGATTCCAAGGAACTACCCTGCTTGAGCGAAGCAAGATGGAGAAAGAAAAGTATGAGCAAATGTGTCAAAACCTTGCCGAGAAGGCTTCACCTCTCAAGGGAAAATTCTTTGAGGAACCAGGTATTTCCTACGTTGGTGAATGTGCGCTCGGACATATCTATGTGCGCGACTACGATTACAATTACGACAGTCTTTATGTCGTGAAAGCAGATGCTGAGCCATACGACATCAAGGCATACCAACTTCCTGCCAGCGAATGGATTAAGGACATTGCTGCACAAACTCCACTCGACGAAAGCCATGCTGAAAAGCCAAGTAATTGCAGAATGCCAAAATTCGCCGTTTTATTAAATGAAGGCGGAGAATTCGCGCCACCAACAATTGCCGCTCCTTATTTGCATGGCAACAAAATCTACTTCTTAGGCTATGAGCAGCATGAGCAAGGCGACAGTATCTATGTGACAGAAGTGGATATCGAAAAGCTATAATTATTCATGAGAGTAGGGAGTGTCGTTAGTAGCAAAACGCTTTATGAACAAGTGAATTGTTTGAATACCATCATCATTCCAGCCAAACTGACTCCCGAATCTTTTCAGAAACTGGAGAAGTTTGTCAAAGGCATTATCCAAAAAGAGAAAGCTCTGCTTGAAAGTCAGCGACAAAGCTGCTGACACAGTTCAGTTGACGTACCCGTTCAGTTGACGTACCCATCCTCTACAAAACAACTGTCATTGTTCTAATCTTATCCCAAACTGACGTAAAAACATCTTATATTGTATCTCCTTCTATTTTGTTTTATACATTCTCATGATTTAGTCATATTTTTGAGCAGGAATCAGAAACCACGAATAGCCCAATCATCAGTAACATCTATACTTAGCCGATTGAAGATATTACTGTAGAGATTATATGTTATCCCCGAATTCTTTTCTTTACAAACTGAAATAACATATGGATCATTCATATCAACATTTGATATAGCCCTTATATATG
>OMTC01000355.1 GCA_900313845.1 uncultured Prevotellaceae bacterium | reverse complement strand
CCAGGAGAAGAACCAGAGGAAGTTGTGACCTACGATGATCTTGCCTACTTCCAGAATAGCATCATTGAGGTGGGCGAGAATGGCAACATCATTGCTCAGTATGTAGGCGAGGTGCTCTTCGCCGATGATCCACAGCACCTCTACATCGGTGTTGATACCTACGAGGAGGCTGAGGCGATGTTCCGCCAGTGGATAGCGCCCGACGTGAAACTGGCTACCACAGCTCCGCTCATCGCTCAACTGACCGATAACGAAGGAAAGGAACAAGGCACCATCACCTTTACCAAGAGTACAGAGGGTGGTCACGTGGCAGAGGTCACCGCCTCGGTAGGTACGCAGTTGAAGCATTTCAACAAGGTCAGTTTCCTGCTTAACAGCGCGTGGCCCCACAATGCCGCAACACCTACACACCATGTGGGCGACATTATCAATGTGACGCTTACTGGCTCAACATTCGACCGCTTGACAGAAGACGACCATAAGCTCAATTTTGTTTGTATTCAAGAGGAGCGCAATGGTCAGAAGCCTATCTTTGTGGGCATCACCCGACATGGCTACGACAGAGGTAATAATTCCGATCGATGGACAGAACAAAAGAATTTCACGAATTTGCAGAAATCTTCTTATTGTCCCTCTTTAGAGCGAGCTACAGCGATTAGCAATATTCTCAAATCGAGATGGGATAGCTATTGTATCTATTTCGACCATGCTGGCGGTGGCAAGTTACGTGACGATTGCTTTTGGATTAACGATAACCACAAAGGTTTTATTTATGGTTATGATGAATACATGTATTTCGCCACTGGGTTACACTATGGAGCGAATCAGGCAACCACATCAAAAGACCATGACTTTCAGTTTCATTTCCTGCTTAGGATTGACTGGCTGAGCGATTCTCAGGTGTCCGCCATGCTCACTCCAACAAAGGGAAGTGGCAAATGCGGAGGAGGTGAATCGTATGAAAATATTTTCGACAATAACACAAAGACCAAGTGGTTCTCTTGGAGAGATAGTGGGGATGAAGTATGGTTCGTTGAGTTCAATAGCCGTTACCCTATAGTTCCTAAGGGATACAAACTCTTTACTGGCAACGACACTCAGTATTATCCGGGTCGAAATCCAACGAAATGGAAACTGTTTGGCAAATATGACGAGACCGACGAGTGGAAACTCTTAGACGAACGCGACACAGACAAGAATCCTGCCGATGCTCTCCCTGCAGCTAACGAGACTGAGAAATCTTTCACCATCAAGAACGAAGATGATGATGACTATCAGTACTTCCGATTGGAAATCAGCGATTCGAAGGATGCTGCTATTCAGTTATCTGAATTCATGTTTATTTACTAATTAGATGAAGATGATAAAGAAAACATCAATACTGTTGCCCATTCTCCTGCTCCTCATGGGGCAGGAGGCTTGGGCTGAGAAGATTGCCCAAGTCATGGTAACGACCGACAAGACCATGTACTTCGTTTATGATGAGCCCATCACAGTAGGCAACACATACCAGTCGAAGACTGTATCGCGTGTATGGAGTGGAGATGATGTTATCAATAGTGGTTCACCCCAATGGGATGATGTTGACGCGGCCAAGGCTTGTACGAAGGTGGTCTTCGATGCCTCATTTGCCACCGTCCGCCCCAAGAAGTGCAAGTTCTGGTTTCTGAATTTCTTCGACTTGCAAGAGATAGAAGGTCTGCAATATCTGAACACCAGTGAGGTAACCGACATGTACAACATGTTCGCTAACTGTAGCTCATTGACGACGCTTGATGTCACATCCTTCGACACCCAGCAAGTGACCAACATGAACGGCATGTTTCAGAACTGCAAACTTTTGACAACCCTCAACTTGGCGAGCTTCGACACGAAGAACGTCACCGATATGGGCTGTATGTTTAAGGGCTGCCAAAAGCTGACCACCATCGAAGTCAGCGCCAGCTGGACAACGACAAACGTTGATACCTCCAGCGATATGTTTCAAGGCTGCACGCTGCTCAAAGGTGGGAACAACACTGCCTACGATGCCAACTATACGAATAGGTACTATGCCCGCATCGACCGTGCTGATGCCCCAGGCTATCTGACAGAGTCCAGTACCGTGCTACTCATGGACGATGCTGACAACAGTGGTACGCTGACGACCTATAACGGTCAGACCAAGACAGTTAGACTCATGGGGCGCACGCTCTACAAAAACGGCTCGTGGAGCACCATCTGTTTGCCTTTCGACCTGAAGGACAACGATGCAAACGAAAGCAATGAGGCAACAGGTGGAACCGACGGAATTACTTTCACGGGAACACCCCTTCAAGGAGCTGTGGTGAAGAAACTGTCTTCTTCCACTTACGATGCGGCAACAGGCACGTTGACGCTGGAGTTCAGCAATGCAACCAACATCAGTGCTGGGCACCCTTACCTGATTAAATGGTCAAGCGGCTCTCCTCTTACAGACAAAGACCTTGTTTTCACAGGTGTCACTATCCACAGCAACGCCAACGACAAAGTCTGTGTCATCGACGATAAAAGGACTGTTACCCTTAAGGGCAGCTACAAGAAAATTTCATTCGATGCAGACGACCGCTCCGTCTTTATCCTTGGTGACAACAACACCTTCAGCAATCCAACCAGCGGTGCCACTCTTGGTGCCCAGCGTGCCTACTTCACTCTTGTCGGTCCGTTCTTCGATTTGGGTGATGTCAACG
>OMTC01000354.1 GCA_900313845.1 uncultured Prevotellaceae bacterium | reverse complement strand
AAAGGATGATGGCACGAGTCTTAGGTGTGATGGCTGCTTCTAACTGCTCAGGAGTAATCTTGAAATCAGCCTCAATCTTAGCTTCCACAAACACAGGAGTTCCTTCAGCGAGGAGCACCATCTGAGGATAGCTCACCCAGTAAGGTGCAGGAATAATCACTTCGTCGCCAGCATTAACGAGTGCCATAATCGTGTTGCAAACCGACTGCTTGGCACCGTTCGACACAATAATCTGAGAAGGCTTGTAATCCAATCCGTTCTCATTCTTGAGCTTGTTGACGATAGCTTCCTTCAAACTTGGATAACCAGGAACAGGACTGTAGCGAGTCCAGTTCTCCTCAATTGCCTTCACGGCAGCTGCCTTGATGTGGTCGGGGGTGTTGAAATCGGGTTCACCCACACTCATGTTAATGACATCGACACCCTGAGCCTTCAGCTCACTACTCTTCTGCGACATAGCAAGCGTGGCAGAAGGAGCCAGTCGATTCAAACGATCAGAAAGATTTTGCATAAGATTTTATAGTGTTTACTTAAATTTTTATCGATGAATTCGCCTTTTTTAACTGCGTTGCTTGCCCAAGAAACGGAGCAAATAAAGGAAGAGGTTGATGAAGTCGAGATAGAGAGAAAGAGCACCAAACACAGCTAACTTCTGTGTGAAGTCGTTCACCTCTGTACCACAATCCAACATCATTTCCTTGATTTTTTGAGCATCGTAAGCAGTGAGACCTACGAAAATCAGCACACCGATAGCAGAAATCACAATGTCCATCATGGAATTCTTCAAGAAGATATTCACAACAGAGGCAATAATCAAACCAATTAAAGCCATCAGCAAGATACCGCCAATCTTCGTCAAGTCTTTCTTTGTGGTGTATCCAATGAACGCCATTGCAGCAAAGGTTCCTGCCGTTACAAAGAACGTAGTTGCTATCGACGACATGGTATAAACCACAAAGATTGCCGAAAGGGTAACACCATTCAAAATGGAAAATAACAAGAACATGCAGGCAGCTACAGGGAATGACAATTTTTTAAGAGCTGCTGTAAGACCTATCACAAGACCGAATTCAGCGATAGCAAGTACCCAGAAAGTAATTTGATTTCCAAAAATTGCCATAAGCATTTGCTCGCTTCCTGCCACATAATAAGCGGTAAGTCCTGAAACGACCAATGCCAAAGCCATCCAAACATATACCTTGCGCATCAGAATGGCGAAAGTGGATTGTTCAACCACCTTCTCTGAAGAAATTTGTCTTTCTTCGTAATCACGAATGTAATTGTCCATATTTTAAGTTTTTAAGTTTGTGAGTATTTAAGTTTTTTTAATTCTATTGAGAGTTTTCAGAAGATTTTGATTGCATTGTAGCCTTGGAATTTTAAAGAGACTCCAAGGAATAGATTCTATCATTGGCTGAGTATCTACTTTTCTCTCTAAAAGGTATTGAGAGTTGGACATTACTTATTAAAGTGGAGCACATGTCCCATTCGCGACTGCTTCGTGTGGAGATAGCGCTCGTTGTATTCATTGGGTTGGATTTCGATAGGCACATTCTCCACGATTTCCAGTCCGTAACCTTCGAGACCAACACGCTTCACAGGATTGTTGGTGATGAGCCGAATCTTGCCAACGCCGAGGTCACGCAGAATCTGGGCTCCTACTCCATAATCTCGCAAGTCGGGGTCAAAACCCAAATGGATGTTGGCATCCACGGTGTCGAGTCCTTGCTCTTGCAACACGTAAGCAGCAATCTTGTTCATCAGTCCGATGCCACGTCCTTCCTGCATGAGATAAACAATCAGCCCTTTTCCTTCCTTTTCTATCATCTGCATGGAACGATGCAACTGCTCACCACAATCGCAACGCTTCGAACCAAAAATGTCACCTGTAGCACAACTGGAATGCATGCGCACAAGGATGGGCTCATCTTTTGTCCATTCGCCCTTCAAAAGAGCCACATGCTCCAAACCGTTGCTTTTCTGACGGAAAGGAATGATATGGAAGTGTCCATAGTCCGTAGGGAGATCAGCTTCCTGACCTTCGGGATTCAGAATCTCGATGAGGGCAGCTGCAGGACGAAGTCCCGAAAGACGTGCCAAATCGATGGCTGCCTCGGTGTGGCCAGCGCGACGCAACACACCGTTATCTTGAGCATAAAGTGGGTTGATATGTCCAGGACGACCAAAGTCGGATGGCTTGGAATTTGGGTCAGCCAACGCACGGATGGTTTCAGCGCGGTCGTGAGCAGAAACACCCGTCGTGCAACCCTCCAATTTGTCAACAGTCACAGTGAAAGGAGTCCCCAGCATCGACGTGTTTTCCTCCACTTGATGCTGCAATTCCAATTCACGTGCACGGGAAATGGTGATAGGCGCACAAAGCACACCCCTACCCTCACGCAGCATGAAGTTCACCTTCTCTGGCGTAATCATTTCAGCGGCAGTGATGAAATCGCCTTCATTCTCACGGTCTTCATCATCCACCACGATGACGAACTTGCCTTGCTTGAAGTCTTCAAGCGCTGCTTCTATCGTTGCAAACTTAACTTTATCCATTCTATTAAAATGTTTTCTTAAATGATTAGGATTGTAGTTCTCGGCATCTTACAGCCATCTTTTCGCCTGACTTGATAATTTGTTTCAAATCCTTGCTCAAGCGGCGGCGGAATCGTGCCATACGAAAAATCAGAAAGACACCCACAGGGAATAAAACACCTGCCACAATGTTCCAATTCTTCCGTTGGAATGGGGCTGTATGCGAATGCGTGTCGAGTACAGGAAAGGCATTCAAGTCGCGCAACACGATGCGGTCCTTACTATTGGAAAGAGCATCCACGCAGTATTCCAATCGGTCGCTGATTTCCTGAATCGACTCGTCGCGCTCTTGACGGAAATACACATGCATATAGTTCGGGAATCGTCCCAGATGCTTCGTCTTTCGATATACCTTGCAGTCTTCCACAATGCGGTCGAGCAATGTAGCCATCTCTCCATAGTTTGGGTCGTTGATAATCACTTCTTTACGCGTAATATGACGCTTGGTACGGATTCCCCACAACTTGCGGAAGAAATTGCGATAAGCGTCCATATTGAACACCACCGAGTCGTTGTTGGACTTAATCGTCAGGAAAGCACCAATTGGTGCCAGCACCAAGGTACTCACCCACATGCCCACCACCGGCGGAATGGTTCCAGCGTATGCCAAGTTGTAGCCCAAGGTGTTGATGATGTAGTAGAAGATGAAGATAATCACAGCCACCACCACTGGCATTCCCAAACCTCCCTTGCGGATGATGGCACCGAGCGGTGCACCGATAAAGAAGAAAACAAGGCATGCCAAGGCAAGCGTGATTTTCTGCCAAATCTGAATCTTGTGCATTCGTTGCTCGCGCCCATATTGATACATCACCTCCACCTTGAACTCCATGTCGAGATTCGCCAAATTCACCTTCTGCAAGGCACGCTGCACCACATTCATGCGCTGCATATTCGTGAGATGGGAGAAAAGCGTGTCGATATTCACCACCTCTTTCTTCGCATCCTCTTCCTTCTTCAACGCCTTCGCTTTAGCAGCCTTTGCCGCCTCTTGCTTGTGCAACTCGTTCTGTACTTTAGGAGCAGGCGAGTAGTTTGGCACATAGAGCGTGCCGCGCTGCATATCATTGGCAAAAGCATGCGAAGTGCTATCAATCAACTGATTAAGCGAGTCGATACCCGTTTCCAGTTTGTCAATACTTTTCGTACGTGCCGAATTGGAGAAATCGGCATCACTCATCTCGAAGTTCTGGTCGAAGTCGATGATGAAATGCTTCTCCACAAAAGTCTCACGACGATACGGCACATTGTTCGTCTGCAAGGCATTGTTCCGCAGATTCTCAAACTGTTCACCGTTATAGAGGTGCAAGAGCAAATGCTGCTTGTCGGCACTCGTCTCCAATTTTCCTGAATCGGAAAGAATGATATGGGCATTGTTCACACCATCGCGCATATTGTAGATGATGCAGTTGTAAAGCATACCCGTCTCCTTGTTCTTGTGGTTCACATAGAGATTCATGCCCTGCACCCCATCGTAGAACACACCTTCGGGAATATCCAACTCGGGCGACTTCTGACGAATGGAGAAAAGCAACGACATCAACTGCTTCTGCGCATTCGGCGCCACCACATTCTGCACATGGTAGCTCCACACCGTGAGAATCACCATCAAAATCGCCAGAGGGCGCATAGTGCGTACCAGCGAAATGCCTGCCGCCTTGATAGCCAACAGCTCCAGACGCTCACCCATGTTTCCAAACGATATGAGTGATGCCAGCAGGATGGCAATAGGCAGTGCCAGCGAAATGAGTGTTTCGGAGGCATAGAAGAAGAACTGGGCAAGGACGGTCAGTTCCAAGCCCTTTCCCACCAGGTCGTCCACATATTTCCAAAGGAACTGCATCATTACGACGAACAGACTGATCACGAAGGTGCCCAGCAACATCGGAATGAAGTTCTTCAGAACATATATGTCAAGTTTTTTGATGAGACCCATCTTTTATTCTTACCTCAACCTGCTTTATCAACAGTCAGTCGTTAGACTGCACACTAATTCAACCTGCAAAGTTACAACAAAAAACTTGTATTTCAGCCGTTTTTGCGATTTTTAGTTTCCCAAAAGGGAAAAAACAAGGCAATCTGTCGAGAAACGCTGCGAAAAGCACAACGCATTATAAGAAAAACGTCGAACATCCACACCAAATAAAGAAGTGCTT
>OMTC01000026.1 GCA_900313845.1 uncultured Prevotellaceae bacterium | reverse complement strand
TCTGAAATAATCATGAAAAACAGCTTGTAATAAGGCTAAATCTTTCGAAAGGGATTTAGCCTTTGTTTTGGTGTGGAAGAAAAACTCTGAAGGGATTTCTTGCGAGAATGATGGGGAATGTGTATCTTTGTTTCGAATAAGTTTGAATGATAATGGACGGACAGCATATTGATAAGCAATGGAAATGCCTTTTCTGGGATTTGGACGGTACGATTACGGATTCGGGCGAGGGTATTATGAAGAGTGCGCAGGTGACGCTGGCTCACTACGGAATTGAAGTGGAGGACTGGCGCACGCTGAGGCCGTTTGTGGGACCTCCGTTAGAGGATAGTTTCCAGATGTTTTATGGCTTTACTTACGAGCAGTCGATTGAGGCGATGGAGATTTATCGCCAGGACTATGTGGGTAATGATTATGTGCTGTCGAGAAACTATCCTTACCCTGGTATTGAGGAATGCTTAGGTGCTTTGCAGGATGCTGGATATTTGCAGGTGATTGCTACGTCGAAACCAAAGCGGACTGCTGAACAGGTGTTGAAGCATTTCGGATTGTTGAAGTATTTCGACTATGTGGCTGGTCGCGATGCTCACGATGTGCTGCACACGAAGGCTGACGTGATTCGTGATGCCATTCAGCGCTTGGATATTCATCCTGCGGATATTCTGATGATAGGCGACCGAAAATTTGACATTCTCGGTGCGCAGGAGTTGGGCATTGACAGTGTTGGAATCCTGTGGGGATATGGTGACAGAGAGGAGATGGAACGTGTCAATGCAGATTACATCATTGAAACGATTTCTGAATTGCAGTCTTTCTTGCTTCCTTCTTCCATAGGCAAGTAAGGGAAGAAAATTTCATTTTCGCAGCCTATGTCTCTCTATCGCAATATCCTCGATTTTTTCTTTCCTCGCACATGTGCTATGTGTGGGAAACGTTTGGGAGAGGAGGAAGCAAGTCTTTGTGTTCCTTGCATTCGTGGATTGGACCGATTTGGCTATGAAGGGAATGATGAGCACGGCACGCTGGAACGACTCTTTTGGGGACAGTTGCCCATAGAACGAGTGACAAGTTTCTTTTATTATAGCGGAAAGAACCATCGTCGTATCATTCATAACCTGAAATACAACCAGAGGAAAGAAGTAGGGGAGGATGTAGGAGCACTCTTTGCAGAAGAATTGATGGAAACGGGTTTCTTCGATGGTATTGATGGCATTGTGACTATGCCGCTTCATCACAGTAAATTGAGGGAAAGAGGTTATAATCAGTGTGATAGCATCGCAAGGGGAATTCAAATGGTGACTGGTATTCCAATTATAGAAGGAGTCGTAGAAAGGATGGTGAATAATGAAACTCAGACACACAAGAACATCGTTGAACGTAAGGAAAATGTAAAAGGCATTTTTCGGTTGAAAGATGCGAGTTTAGTGGAAGGAAAGCACATCCTTTTGGTGGACGATGTTCTGACAACGGGTTCCACACTCATTTCTTGTGGAAGTGAATTGGCTAAAGCTTCGAATGTTCGTATTTCTATTTGTACCTTGGCATACGCAGGAGAGTTGGTTGATTCCATAAACAAAAAATGACACCCGAAATCACTTCGGATGCCATTTCGCTATGAAAGATTTTTAAAATTGTTTTTAGTTGTTTTTTACGTTGAACAATTATACAATTCCTTGAGCCATCATAGCCTTTGCAACTTTCATGAAGCCGGCAACGTTAGCGCCCTTCACGTAGTTTACATAGCCATCAGCTTCTGTACCGTACTTCACGCAGTTCTCGTGAATGTTCTCCATGATCCAGAGCAATTTAGCATCCACTTCTTCAGAAGACCAAGAGAGACGCTCTGAGTTCTGGCTCATTTCGAGACCTGATACAGACACACCACCAGCGTTAGAAGCCTTACCTGGAGAGTAGAGCAACTTAGCATCCTGGATGACTTTGATAGCAGCTGGAGTTGTAGGCATGTTTGCACCTTCGCAAATTGCGATAACACCATTTGCAACGAGTGCCTTTGCTGCTTCTTCGTTCAACTCGTTCTGAGTAGCGCAAGGGAGAGCGATGTCTGCCTTCTCGAACCAAGGCTTAGCACCTGCAACATACTTAGCAGATGGATACTTCTCAGCATATTCACGGATACGTCCACGATAAACGTTCTTGAGTTCCATGATGTAATCGAGCTTCTCGCGGTCGATACCATCTGGATCGTAGATATAACCGTCGGAGTCGGACATTGTCATTACCTGACCACCAAGCTGGAGAACTTTCTCAGCAGCGTACTGTGCCACGTTTCCAGCACCAGAGATAAGCACCTTCTTGCCTTCAATCGTGTCACCCTTGGTTCTGAGCATAGCGAGGAGGAAATATACGGTACCATAACCTGTTGCTTCAGGACGGATGAGTGAACCACCAAATTCAATACCCTTACCAGTGAGGACGCCAGAGAACTCACGAGTGAGCTTCTTGTACATACCGAACATGTAACCTACTTCACGTCCACCTACACCAATGTCACCTGCTGGTACATCTACGTCTGGACCGATGTGACGTGTGAGTTCGAGCATAAATGCCTGGCAGAAACGCATCACTTCTGCATTGCTCTTACCACGTGGGGAGAAGTCTGAACCACCCTTACCGCCACCCATAGGAAGAGTAGTGAGTGAGTTCTTGAATGTCTGCTCGAAAGCAAGGAACTTCAAAATTCCGAGGTTTACAGAGCTGTGGAAACGAATACCGCCTTTGTATGGGCCAATTGCGTTGTTATGCTGAACGCGGTAACCCATATTTGTCTGGTAGTTACCTTTGTCGTCCATCCAAGTAACACGGAACTGATAAACACGATCAGGAATGCAGAGGCGTTCGATGAGGTTCATCTTATCAAACTCTGGGTGTTTGTTGTATTCTTCCTCAATTGTTCCAAGAACTTCTTCTACTGCCTGATGATACTCAGGTTCATTTGGAAAACGGCGCTGGAGATCTGCCAATACTTTTTTTGCGTCCATAAAAAGTTTTTATTAAAATTATTATTGTTGAAAATTTGAATTCAATTAAAATTGATTTTGTCACCTTTTTGTGACTGTTTTCTGTCGTCTGGCTTCTGACATTTTGCATTTGCATTGTGGCTATTCGATTGCCTTTTGTTCGTGAAATTGTGATTGAGGCAACACGTGTTTAGTCTGCAAGGAAATATGTTGGAAACCTCTTTGACTTATGTTTGCGGGCACAAAGTTAGCACTTTTCTTGAAAACATCCAAAAAAACTTACAAAAAAATAGTTTTTATTCAAAAAATATAGCAAAAAATCATTTTTATCACTAAAAAATGACTTTCTGAAGGGCAAAAACTGCTTATTTTATAAAAAAATGCAGTCTTTTTGGTAGGAAAAGCGAAAAAAAAACGATTTTTTTTCATGTTTTTTCAATTTTTTATAACTTTGCAGCCGGAAAAAAGGAAATCAAAAAAGTTTGGATTAGAACGATATGATTTATCACGTTTTTGCAGAGTAAATTCAGAGTGCATAATCCAACTTAGATGATACCTTATTAATATTTAAGACATTAATTTTTTTAGTATTAATCATTTTATAAAACAAAGAATCAATGCGAGTAATTATTGAACCTAATTATGAGGAGATGTCGCGTTGGGCTGCAGAGTATGTTGCAGGAAAGATCAACGCCGCTAACCCTACACCTGAGAAACCTTTTGTTTTGGGTTGTCCTACAGGTAGTTCTCCACTTGGTCTCTATCGCAAATTAATTGAGATGAACAAGGCAGGAAAAGTTAGTTTCCAGAATGTGGTGACATTCAACATGGACGAATATGTGGCTTTACCAGAAGATCATCCAGAAAGCTATCATAGTTTTATGTGGAATAATTTCTTCAATCACATTGACATAAAGAAAGAGAATGTACATATTTTGAATGGTAATGCTCCTGACCTCATAGCAGAATGTGATGCTTATGAAAAGGCTATCGAGGCAGTAGGCGGTATTGACCTCTTTATGGGTGGTATCGGTCCTGACGGTCACATTGCTTTCAACGAACCTTTCTCTTCTCTTGGCTCAAAGACCCGTATCAAGACTTTGGCTCATGATACTATCATCGCAAACAGTCGTTTCTTCAACAACGATGTGACAAAGGTGCCAAAGCAGGCTCTCACAGTAGGTGTTGGTACCGTAATGGCAGCTCGCGAGGTGATGATTGTTGCAAATGGCCACAATAAGGCTCGTGCTTTGAAGCATGCTATTGAGTTGCCAATTAGCCATGTTTGGACAATTAGTGCTATTCAGATGCATCAGCATGCTATCATCGTTTGCGATGAGGAGGCAACTGACGAATTGATGGCTTCTACTCACAAGTATTTCATGGAGAAAGAAAAGGGTAATCTCTAATTTTTGAACTTTTTTCTTTTCAATAGATTAGTCTGTCCGGCAGATTGCATAAAAAGCAGTTCTGTCGGACAGACTTTTTTGTGATGATGTAAAGAAAAAGTTT
The DNA here is from genome assembly GCA_900313845.1 of uncultured Prevotellaceae bacterium. GTDB lineage: Bacteria > Bacteroidota > Bacteroidia > Bacteroidales > Bacteroidaceae > UBA3839. The sequence continues at coordinate 6,651 of OMTC01000026.1, read as the reverse complement.
CATAAACGGGATAGTTGAATGAAAAAGTGCTAACTTTGCATAGAATATGCTTCGACTCGATCAAGACATCAAATATCTACAAGGTGTGGGCCCTCAGCGTGCTGACATTTTAGGTAAAGAACTCAACATCAAGACGGTTGGGGACTTGCTGGAGTATTTTCCATATAAGTATATTGATCGCACTCGTTTTTATCGAATCTGTGAAATCAATGGCAATATGCCCTATGTGCAGATAATCGGTGAGATTCTTTCTTTTGAAACTGATGGGATAGGGCGCAAAACCCGACTGATTGCTCATTTTTCAGATGGTTCGGGAGTGGTTGATTTAGTTTGGTTCCAAGGAGCGAAGTATATTACTCAAACATATGACTGTCACCGTCGGTATGTGGTGTTTGGCAAGCCCACTATTTTTAAAGGACGCTATCAAATTGCCCATCCTGAGATAGAAAAAGCACCCGATGATGCTGGTAATGTTCGTTTCGATGCACTTCAACAGAGTTTGTTTGAAAACGATGAAATGGATATTGATGATTTGTTGTTGAATGCTTCTCCATCATCACCAGCTGTTCCTTCACAACAAGTTCATTCATCAAACGTTCTTTCCACTCCTTCACTTCGACCTGCTTATAACACGTCTGATTTGATGAAGAGGCGAGGTGTGAATTCGGGAATAATTGCCAAACTCACAGCAAAGTTATTGGAAATGCTTGACCAGACTTTGCCTGAGACTTTGCCACCATACATTGTGGAGCGTTATCATTTCCCATCTCGTGATGAAGCGATGCGCGCCATTCACTATCCCCAATCTCCAGACCAATTGCGAAGAGTTCAAAGTCGATTGAAGTTTGAGGAACTTTTCTACGTTCAGTTGAACATTCTTCGATATAAGCGAAATCGGACCAGCAATTCAAATGGTATTCGTTTTGAGCATGTAGGCGAAGCATTCAATGAATTCTTTTATCATTATCTGCCATTTTCTCTTACTGGTGCACAGAAACGTGTCATCAAGGAAATTCGCAAAGATATGGGTAGCGGCAAACAGATGAATCGATTGTTGCAAGGTGATGTGGGAAGTGGTAAAACGCTTGTGGCATTGATGTGCGCATTAATCGCTAAGGATAACAATTGTCAAACTTGTATCATGGCACCAACTGAAATCCTTGCCGAACAACATTTGGAAACGTTGCGTGGTATGCTTCGCGATATGCCTGTTCGTGTGGAATTGCTCACAGGAAGCGTGAAAGGGAAGAAACGTAAGGAAGTACTTGAAGGATTGTTAGATGGAAGTATCGATATTCTGGTTGGGACTCATGCCGTGATTGAGGATCGTGTGCTTTTCCAACATCTTGGTCTTGCTATTATTGACGAACAACATCGTTTTGGTGTGGCTCAGCGTGCAAAGATGTGGCAGAAAAATGTGATTCCTCCGCATGTGTTGGTAATGACAGCTACACCTATTCCTCGCACACTTGCCATGACTCTTTATGGCGACCTCGATGTAAGTGTAATTGATGAGTTGCCTCCTGGACGAAAACCGATTGTCACCCAACATTGTTTTGATTCATATCGCAAAAGTTTGAACATCTCTATCCGCAAGCAAATCGACTTGGGACGTCAGGTGTATGTGGTTTATCCACTCATCAAAGAAAGTGAGAAACTGGACTTGAAAAACTTAGAGGATGGTTATGAACAGATTTGCGAATATTTCCCAGATTGCAAAGTTTCGAAAGTGCACGGGCAAATGAAACCTGCAGAGAAGGATGCTGAGATGCAACGCTTTGCCAGTGGGGAAACACAGATTCTTGTTGCTACTACTGTGATTGAAGTGGGTGTGAATGTGCCAAATGCCTCAGTGATGGTGATAGAAAATGCAGAGCGTTTCGGACTCAGTCAACTTCATCAGTTGAGGGGACGTGTGGGACGAGGTGCTGACCAGTCGTTCTGTATTCTTGTAACGAATTATCAGATTTCGCAGGAAACCCGCAAACGAATTCAGATCATGGTAGATTCTACTGATGGATTTGAAATTGCAGAGCAAGACCTCAAACTTCGTGGTCCAGGTGATTTGGAAGGAACGGCTCAAAGTGGAATGGCATTCGATTTGAAAGTGGCAAATCTTGCTCGGGATGGAATGGTACTCCAAGCCGCACGTGATTTGGCACAGGAGGTGATTGACAATGACCCAGATGAAGATAATCCTGCTAATGTCATTCTTTGGCGACGCTTGCAGGAATTACGTAAATCGAATGTTAATTGGGGAGCTATTTCTTAAAAAATGAAGAATGAATTTTACACTTTCAGCGATAAGAGTAAAATTCATTCTTTATTTATGGGGCTTCTTCATTTATTTGATGTTGGCTCGAATCTTTGTGAGGAAGGATTGCATGCGGTCTTCATCCTTTGTGTCTATGATTTCAATGATTTCCTTCATTTCCGCACGAATTTGAGCAACTTGGTCCTTGGTGTAAGGGTTGAAAAGAATTTCGCGAAGTAATGTGTCATCTTCGCTGAGTACCCCTTTTGCTATTTTTAGATGACGCTTGAACGTGGTACCTGGTGCATCTTGATGCTTCATCACAGCCGCAAAGGCGAATGTGGAGATGAATGGAATGGACAAGGAATATGCCACGGTACGGTCGTGTTCATCAAACGTGTATTCACAAATGTGCAGACCAAGTTGTTGGTAGAGGTCCTTGAAGAAGCAACGTCCCATATAGTCGCCTTCATTGATAATGATGGCATTCTCGTCATTGAGTTTGCCAAGGTTGGCGAAGGTAGGACCGAACATAGGGTGGGTGCTTACATAATGGAATCCACTTTGCTCGTAGAATTCCTTGAACCCAGTCTTCACTGACGAAATATCACTAATGATGCAGTATTCCTTTGGCAAATATGGCAACACTTGACGGAATACCTCTATTGTATATTTCAAACTCACAGCGTTGATGACGAGGTCTGGACGGAATGACTCGATTTCCTCCATCGTCGTAAAGCGCTGTGTATTGTAGAGGAAACGCATCTTCATTGGGTCGATGTCGTAAACAGCTACTTCGTGTTCGAAGCTGAGCAGGTCGGTGAAAAACGAACCCATTTTACCTGCACCAAGAATCAGAATTTTCATTATATCAGAGTTTTTTGTAAATATCAGTTTTTTCTTTTTAAGAGAAACATCTCACTTTCTCATTCTCTAATCATAAAGATTAGAATCCTTCAAGATAGGGAAGCAATCGCTCCAGTTCCTCATCGGTAAAAATATTCAGTCTTCGCAATTGCTCCACGCTTTTGATGTAGCCATCAAGCCGCACATAATTCTTGATTCGCTTTGTGTTGTCGTAACCGATGTAAGGATGTGCTGCCATTTGTTTGAAGTCTGCTTTGTTGATGTTTATTTTCTTGATCTGTGGTGTGGAAACAGAAAACCAATCGAGCGTCTCCATTGGGAAATTGTTGATTTCAGCAAGTTGTTCAACGTTGATGAACCCACCCAATTTTTCACGATAGCGAATGATGCTTTTGGCAAAGTAGGAACCAATGCCAGGGATGCGTTTTAGCAACGTCGTGTCAGCAGTGTTGAGGTCAACGAGAGTATGCTCTTTGAATTTGTTCGACATGTAGCGGCGAAGAGAATCCTTGTGTGCTGATTCTTTTTCAACTACAGAAGTTGCACTCTCATCATGTTCTTTTCTACTTTCAGAAATCTTTGGATAGACCTCTTTTTGGTATGCCTTCCCAATGTGGATATAAGGTCGAAGCGGCTTGATGTCTTCCTCCGTCCATCCGTAAGTGTCAAGCATGTCGTCAGCAGAGTGAAATACTTTACCAGCCTTGCGATAATGAATAAAATTCTTCACTTTCCATGCTTTGATACCGAAACTCACCAAGGTTGTAGAATCGATGGTATTCGGGTCGAAAGCAAAGAGTTTCGAGGCTTTAGGCTCAGCTAAGGATTCTTTTTCATCTTCTGAATTGCTGACAGCTTCTTTATTGATAGAATTGGGCATGATATTCTCTGCAAGAGCTGATGCTTTCTTTGGTTCTTCCTTCGATTTGAAGGCATTCACCACCAGCATCACTCCTACACAGAAAATCGCTATGATTGCCAATGTGACAATGACTTTTCGATCTTCCTTTCTGAAGTAAAAAAAGTCCGACATCACTTATTGAGAATTTCCATTTGCTGGCGAACACTCTCTTCATGAATTGCCTCGAATATTTGACGAGTGCAATGTGTGTCAATACCACAAAGTGAACCTTGTGCACCACGCTTGTCAAGAATCTCGCTGTAACGGCTCGTTTGCACAATTGTCATGCTATGCTCTTTCTTATACTGACCGATTTCACGACTGATTCGCATACGCTTGGCAAGGAGGTCGATGAGTCCATTGTCGATTTCGTCAATTTGGCGACGAAGAGCTGTGATGTTTTCTGTAGTAACAGGTGATTCACGAATCACGAGCAAATTGAGAATATAATCAAGAATGTCTGGTGTAACTTGTTGGTTGGCATCGCTCCAAGCATTTTCAGGATTGCAATGACTCTCAATGATAAGTCCATCCATGCCGAGGTCCATAGATTGCTGACAGAGTGGGGCAATGAGGTCGCGTCGTCCACCAATGTGGCTTGGGTCACACAGAATGAGCATATTTTGAACGCGACGATGCAACTCGATAGGAATCTGCCACATAGGAAGATTGCGATAAATTTTCTTGTCGTAGCTGGAGAATCCGCGATGAATTGCAGCAAGACGCTTAATACCTGCACCATTGATACGTTCTAAAGCACCAATCCACAGTTCGAGGTCGGGATTCACTGGGTTTTTTACGAATACAGGAATGTCAACGCCGCGTAGTGAATCAGCCAATTCCTGCACAGCAAAAGGATTAGCTGTTGTGCGAGCTCCTACCCAAAGGATGTCGATGCCATACTTGAGAGCGAGTTCCACATGTGCTGGTGTTGCTACTTCGGTTGCAGTTAACATACCGGTTTCTTCTTTCACGCGCTTCAGCCAAGGAAGTGCTTTCTCGCCATTTCCTTCGAAACCTCCTGGTTTTGTGCGAGGTTTCCAAACTCCTGCTCGGAAAATCTTGATGCCATTGTTGGCAAGTTGGCGAGCAGTATCCATCACTTGTTCTTCTGTTTCAGCACTGCAAGGACCTGCAATGATGAGTGGGCGCTTTGGTTCTATGCCGGGGAGGTCGAGAGGTTTGATTTCGAGTTCCATAAAGGGTCTTTTGGGATTATTTAGTTTTTTTTGATGACTTTGAATTATTTGAAACTTTAGTTTTTGAAAACGGCTTCGATGCGGTGCAGGGCTTCTTCCATCTTATCATCTTTTGCACAAAGGGAGATGCGCACGTAGCGCTTGCCATTGCTACCGAAGATAAAGCCTGGAGTAATGAAGACACGTGCTTCGTGGAGCACCTTCTCAGTGAGTTCTTCCACATCGTTGTAGGAATCAGGGATGCGTCCCCATAGGAACATTCCAGTCTGCTGAGGATCAAACTTGCATCCGATGCGAGTCATGATGGCTTCAGCGATGCGACGACGATTCTGGTAAGTCTTCACGTTGGCTTGCAGATGCCATTCATCGGAGTTATCGTAAGCCTTGGCTGCGGCGAGTTGAAGACCGCGGAAGGTGCCTGAGTCAATATTGCTTTTCACACGCAGAATCCATTCCACGAAAGTAGCGTTAGTGGCAAGCATTCCCACGCGCCAACCTGGCATATTGTGACTCTTCGACATGGAATTGAATTCAATGCAGCATTCTTTCGCACCAGGCACTTGCAGAATGCTAAGGCGTTCACCTTCGTTGAGAATGAAACTGTATGGATTATCATTTACAACAACGATGTTGTGGCGTCGAGCAAAATCCACGATTTTCTGATAGAGTTGACGTGTAGGTCGTCCACCTGTAGGCATGTGAGGATAGTTGGTCCACATGATTTTCACGTCGCTCAAGTCCATCGATTCCAATTGATCGAAGTCGGGCTGCCATCCATTTTCTTCATATAAGTCGTAGTTCACGATTTCAGTGCCGAGTAAACGGTTGAGGGCTGTATATGTAGGATAGCCAGGGTTTGGTACGAGTACCTTGTCACCAGGATTGCAGAGTGCCAGAGTCACGTGCAGGATTCCTTCTTTCGAACCAATCAATGGTTGGATTTCGGTCTTTGGATCGAGGTCCACGTCGTACCATCGTTTATAGAAGCGAGCCATGGCTTCACGGAGTTCTGGGATACCAACAGTGGGTTGATAGCCGTGTGTGTTGTCTTGTTGAGCCACTTCGCAGAGTGTTTGGATGGTTTCCTTTGACGGTGGCATGTCGGGACTTCCGATGGCAAGGCTGATGATGTCTTTTCCTTCGGCGTTGAGTCGTGCTATTTCTTTACCTTTGCGGCTGAAATAATATTCGCTTACTGAAGCGATGCGGTTGGCAGGTTTGATATTCATATTATATGGTTGATTTTCCATCAATGTATTCACCTAAGATTTTCAATTGTTTAGTCAGAGGACGAACAGCGTCAATCGATTGCCGATAGCGCGTGTAGTCATCGTATGTCACATCCACGTAAAACATATATTCCCATTCGCGCCCAATGATAGGAAGGGACTGAATTTTTGTGAGGTTGATGCGATAGAATGAGAAAATGG